>NZ_CAUGRZ010000002.1:0-223046 GCF_959602185.1 uncultured Olsenella sp. | reverse complement strand
CGTCCGGGGTCGCGGCGGCGATGCCGCAGGCGGGCGTCCCGGCGTCCGGGCAGGCGGGCATGGACGGCCTTGGCGCCGCGTCCGGCCTCGTCGCACCCGCGCGCCTCTTCCGCGCCGCGGACGAGTACAAGGACCAGACCTACTTCCTCTGGCGCGTCCCCGGTGAGGTTCTCGCGCACACGCTCTTCCCCATAGGCGGCTATGCCAGCAAGGCGGAGGTACGTGCCGCCTGCGCCGAGCGGGGCCTGGGCGTGGAGGCCAAGCCGGACTCCGACGGCATCTGCTTCGTGGGCGAGGTGGGCATCCGCAGCTTCCTCCTGGACACGCTGGAACGCCGTGCGGGAGACGTCGTGGAATGGGAGACGGGCCGGGTCCTGGGCCGCCATGACGGGGCTTTCCTCTTCACTGTGGGGCAACGTCGTGGGCTCGACCTGGGCGGGGGGCCTGCCCGCTACGTGGTGTCCACGGACGTGGAGAGGAACGTCGTCTACGTCAGCGCAAGCCTGGACTGCCCCGGGCTCTGGTGCCGGGGCCTGGAGCTCTCTGACGTGCGCTGGATTGCGGGACTCCCGCCTCAAGCTGGCCGCTACCTGTTGCGTACCCGCCACACGGGCGAGCTGGTCGAGGCTCTGGTCACGCCCCGCGAGCCCGACGTGGTGCACGGGCTTCCTTGGGCCACGGTCGAATTCGACGAGCCGCGGCGCACGGTCGCGCCCGGTCAGAGCGCCGTCGTGTACGACGGGCTGGAGTGCCTGGGGGGCGGCGTGGTCGTCCGCAGTCCGGAGGGCGTGCCGGGCTGGGCTTAGGAGGGGGCGGCGTACGCGCGTGTCTCTCGGCCGTCATGTCCCGTCGCGGTCATGGCTCCCGCCCCGTTCGCGTTGGTTGCCGCCCCTCGTGGCCCTTACCTCCCCGATTGCGCCATCTGGCGTCGTGCATCGGGGAGCGTACGCGCGCTGGGATATAGTTGCGAACACGCACGGACCGCAACGTCGCGCCGGCTGGTGCGACGCGCCTTTTGCATCGTTGGAACTTTGATTAGGAGGAGGAATCGGGTGCTGGGAGCTTACTTCACCCATCTGGCAGACGTGACCGCAGGTTGGAGCGCCGAGGCGGTGTTCTTGCGCATGGCGCTCGCGACATTGGTAGGCGTGGTCATCGGCCTCGAGCGAGAGTACAAGAACAAGGGCGCGGGCATCAAGACCCACGTGCTGGTGTGCCTGGGCTCGGCGATGTCCATGCTCGTGGCCCAGTACGTGCTGGTCACCTTCCCCGACGCGCGCGCGGACATGAACCGCATCGGCGCGCAGGTCATCAGTGGCGTGGGCTTCCTGGGCGTGGGCACGATCATGGTCACCGGCCTCAACGAGGTGCGCGGCCTCACCACGGCAGCGGGGCTCTGGGCCTGCGCCTGCATTGGCCTGGCAGCGGGCATCGGGTTCATGGAGGGCACGCTGATCGCGCTGGTCTTCGTCCTGTTCACCTTCGCGGTGCTGTCGCGCATCGACGCGCGGGTGCGCAGCAAGTCGAAGAACTTCGACATCTACGTCGAGTTCGAGGATCGCAGCGGCGCGAAGAAGATGCTCAAGATGCTGCACTCGTGGGACTGCACCTACAGCGACTTCACCCTGACGCGCGGGGAGTCGGGCGAGAGGGGCATGGCGGCGACGATGTCCATCCACCTCTTCGAGCTGGGCCAGAAGGAGCCGTTCCTCAACTCGATTCAGAACCTGGACTTCGTCAGCTACTGCGACGAGATGTAGGGGAGAGGGGCGCGCGGCGGCCGCGACGGCGTCAGGCGCGTGCGTCTTTGCTGCGACAACGTCCAACGCGTGCGTGTCGACCGCGCGACTACGCTCGGCGCGCATATCTCGCCTGCGACGACGTCCAATGCGTGCGGTACTGCCACGACTACGTCCAACACGTGCGAATTTGTCGCGAGAACGTCCAGCGCGCGCTTCTCGCCCGCGACAACGTCGAACGCGTGCGTTTTTGCCGCGACTACGTCCGACGCGTCTTTTCTCCATCGCTCAACTGGGCAAACGTGACGCGTATAAACGCGTTCGACGTGCTCGCGAGTGATGATGACGCGTTGGACGCTGTCGCAGGCATGATGGCCGATCATGTCATCTTGATAAGTCAGCAGAATTTGAATTTTTGCTGACTAACCTTTCCGTGAGCTGGGCAAATGCGAATGAGGTCAGCAGAAGAGAAAATAATGCTGACTTGGTACGGAGCGGATGACGGGGCGAGTGGCCGGAAACTCCCAATGCCAGCCGACAGCCGTCCACCATGCCAGCCATCTGACAAGTCACCGAAAGAATGCCGTCCTGCCATTTAGGCAAGTACAATCAAGATGGTTCACAGCGGAGAGGAGGCGTCATGTCCGAGCCACTTTCAAGAGATGAGATCACCCAGATCATCAGGCCAATCCTAAGGCGATATCATGCGAGCGGCGCCGCCCTATTCGGCTCATACGCACGTGGGGAAGCGACGCAAGACTCGGACATTGACCTCATCATCTATGGCGGTCCCGATTTTGATCGTACGGACATCTTCTCCATTGCCGAGGAGCTCTTTGAAGCCTCTGGAAAGCGAGTTGACGTCTACGAAGCAAGCGAACTCAATCCGGCCTCCGACTTCTATAGTTCGGTCAAGCATGACGAGGTGCGTGTGGCATGAACGACTCCGATCGCCGGAACCTCGAGCGAGCACTTGAGTTCGCCGATGAGCTCGCAAGTACGCTCGTCGAGCGCGACATCACACGCGAGATCCTGATATCCGATCGCTTTGTTCAGTGGGCAATCACAACGCCGCTGTATAACGTGGGCGAGTTCGACTCGCACGTCTCCAAAGAACTGCGGGCCTCGCACCCAGAAATCCCGTGGTCCAAGGTCGCGGGCACGAGACATCGCTTGGTACATGGCTACGGCGGCACCGATTGGACCATAGTCACGGAGATAGTCTATAGGGACCTGCCCTCCTTCGCGGATCAAATCCGTGGACTGCTGAGATAGCGATTCTTCCAATCGAGTGCTTTCTGGCAGCCCGCAGTCGTCTGCATATCGACAACGTCCAACGCGTCATCATCGCTCGCGAGCGCGTCGAACGCGTCTGAGAGTCTTGCGTTTGCCCAGTTGAGCGAGGGAGAAAAGACGCGCCGGACGTAGTCGCGGCAAAAACGCACGCGTTCGGCGTAGTCGCGGCAGAGACGCACGCGCCGCCATCGCCGCATCAGCGCCAAGCGCTCCGCCAGCCACTTCGAGCGAGTAGGTATGGAGAGAAAATATCTGTTGCATGCTGGGGGGAGTTCCTCTATAGTAGCTAACGCGCTGCGCGAACCCCCATGCGCGGCAGACATATTCGGGCGTTTAGCTCAGGGGGAGAGCGCTTCCCTGACACGGAAGAGGTCACAAGTTCAAATCTTGTAACGCCCACCAGGAAAACGCAGGTTGGAGGCCGAAAACCTCCGGCCTGCTCTTTTGCGTCGGATGGCCGAAACCGCTAAGGACCGCTAAGAGCCGTTGACTACCCTGCCCATGGCGTCTGCGGACTCTCCGAAGGTGCCCTCGTAGGGGTTGAGGTAGTTGGTGTACAGCACGCGGGAGTCGCGCGAGCGGCCCTGCATGGCGTTGATCACCGTGTGGTCCACGCCATGCAGGGCCGCATGAGCGTGGAGTAGGTCGCGCGCATGCGGTTTATGCCCACGAAGGGCAGGTCGTGGAGGGCGTGGCCCTCCGAGAAGAGGCGCTTCCATCGCTTCGGAAGGTAGTTCGGGCTCATGCGCCCGCCCTGGCGCCCCACGCAGAGGGGGTCGGTCGCGCCCCGGCACGCCCAGAGCGCGTCCGAGAACGGCTGGGAGACGGGGACGGAGCGGTACCTGCGGTCGTTCTTCGGCTCCTTCATCCCGTCGCGGGAGGTGTACGCCCCGCCCACGGACACGACGGCCTGGCGGTGGTCCGCCCCGTCCATGCCCGTCACGTCGGCCCATGACACTGACTCCCAGTCAAGCGCGAGCGCCTCCGAGCTGGACAGGCCAGCGCCCACCATGACCAGCCAGAGCGGATACAGGCGGTCCCCCGCGAGGCGCGCCATGCACTCCGTCACCTCCGGCACGCCCCAGACGGGCAGCGGGGCCTTCCTGCGCCCGCGCGGCAGGCGGAAGGAGTACGCGGGCCCCATCGGGGACTCGCCGATCATGTGGTCGAACGCCGCCTGGTTGAGGATGGTGCGCAGCACGCGGACGTGGGTGGGCGCGGACTGGGGCGGCAGGCGGTCCACCCACCGCTGGACGTCCACGTTGGTGATGGAGCCTATGTCGGAGCCGCCGAACGCCGGGGCCACGTGGCAGCGGTAGGCGCTGCGGAGCGTCTCGACGTTGACCCGGGTCGTGCGCGCCGCCCGTCCCGGGAGGAACGTTGACCAGAAGTAGTCATCGAGGGTCGTGGAGTCCCCGAGCGTGGGCGTGCGGCCCATCTCCTCCGCGAGCAGGACCAGGGCGCGCTGCGCGTCCCTCTCCGTGCCGTGCACGCGCCTGGACACGCGGCGCTGCCTCCCGTTCGCGCGGTAGCCCGCCGAGACGGACACCTCCCACACCTGGCGGCCGTCGGCGTCGGTGCCCACGACGCGCTTTGAGCCGAGGGCGGAGCGGTGCCTGGGCACGGCTACGCCCGCGCCAGCATGGACTTGGCGCGCATGACAAACCGCTGGGCGTCCTTGACGCGCTTGCGGTCGACCTCCATGGCCCAGAAGAACCCGTCCCCGTCCACGGTGAGGTACTTCGTGCCGCCGGACTTCTTCTTCGCGGCGAGCGCGAATATGCCCAGCAGCACGACGCGGGTCACCGTCACGCGCCTCTCGAGCGCCTGGCCGTCCTCGACGGACACGTCGTTGACTAGGCCCCACGACGCGTGGCCCGGGTTCGCCGACTCGTCCGGCGACTCGAACGTTATCCCGCTGTTGTCAAGCTCCATGCGCTCGCCGCTCTCGATTCCGCGCACCTCCATGCGAACCCCTCCTAAATCTCGTACCAGTCCGGCATCGTCGCACGGACCACCGTCCCCAGCCGGTCCACGCGGGACTGGCCGTAGTCTACTATCACGAGCCGCGCCGTGGGGTCCCACGACAGCGGGGCCAGCTCGAAGCCGTTGGCCAGCTCCGTGAGCACGCCGAACACCAGCGCGCCGTCGACGGCCACGCAGTGTATGGCCCCCGGCTGCGGCGCCCCTATGCCCACGTCCACCATCGCTATGTAGCCGCGCGGCACCTTGCGGTTGAATTGATTGCGGAGTTTGACGGGGGAGAAGTCCGCAACTAAGCCGGTGGTGAGCCTGTCTTTGGCGCAAAGCTCCGGTTGTCCTGGGTCAGTTACGGACTTCTGCCCCAGTCAGTTGCGGACCCTGAAAGGGCCAAGGTCCGCAACTGACTGGGGCACAGCCGGCTGGTCGGCCGGACAAGCCGCCCCGTCCGCCCCGCCTCGATCGGAGGCCGCACTGCGTCTTCTCTGTGCCAAATCCTTCTCCCTTCGATTACGCGCCACCCCTGCTGGGCAGAAACACCAGTAGCGAAACGCGTCACAAGAGGAGAGGAACAAGCCATGGAGTTCAGCGAGGTCATCGCCAAGAGGTATGCCTGCAAGAAGTACGACGGCAGCGCGGTGAGCGATGGGCAGCTGCAGGCCATCCTGGAGGCGGGGCGGCTTGCCCCCACCGCCAAGAACATTCAGGAGCAGCACGTCTACGTCGCGCGTACGGCAGAGGCGCTGCAGAAGATTGACCAGATTACGCCCTGCCGCTACGGCGCGCCGGTCGTCCTGGTCGTGACCAGCAACTCCGGTGCGGCCTTCACCTACCCCGGCGGCTCGCGGAACTCCGCCGAGGAGGACGCTGCCATCGTCGCGACCCACATGATGCTCGCCGCCACCGACGCCGGTCTCGACAGCTGCTGGGTCAACTTCTTTGACCCCCAGAAGGCGGCCGAGGTCCTCGGGTTTCCCGAGGGCGAGGAGGCCGTCATGATGCTTGACCTGGGCCATGCGACCGAGGGTACGGGTCCTCTCGCCAACCACTCGAGCCGCAAGGAGATCTCGCAGACGGTCACGTACCTCTAGGGGTGGTGAGTTTCCTCTTGTACGTATAATATTCGTACAAGAGGAGGAGAGGACCATGGCTACGCTGCCAAAGAGCGCACGCACAAGCAGGCTCGACATGAGGCTTACCCCGACGGAGCGAGAGGAGTTCGAGCTTGCGGCGGCCCTGAAGGACATGACACTCACGCAATGGGCGGTTCAATGCCTGAGGGAGCGTGCTCGCGAGGACGTTGCGGAAGAGACCGAGACGCGCCTGGCCCGCAAGGCCTTCGATGAGTTCAAGAAGGCGCTTGACCTGCCGCTTCCCGACGAGGCACGAGTACTCCTTGGGCAGAAGAGAGTGTGGGAATGAGCCGGTTTCTCCCACCTCGACTGCTTGGTGAGGGTGATGACCTCTCTGCCTTTGAGTGCGGTGAGCCGGTCGTGGACACATGGGTGCGTAGGCGTGCGTTGCGTTCGGTCAGGGCGGGGACGGCTTCCGTTCATGTCGTTACGACCGAAGCCGGAATCATTGCTGGCCTGTATTCGCTGAGTGCTCACTCGGTGTTGCGGGCCGACGTGCAAGGTGGCTGGCTTAGACGCAATGTGCCGGAACAGATTCCAGCGGTTCTTCTGGGCATGCTGGGGGTAGACCGGCGCTTCCAGGGGTTTGGGTTGGGCGGTTCGCTGCTGGCCGACGCGATCGAACGCGCTCTCGTCGTCTCACGTCAGGTTGGGGCACGAGCGGTTCTGGTCGACCCAGCCTCGGAGAAGGCCGGCATGTTTTACAAGCGCTATGGCTTCAAGGTCGTGCCAGGTACGGGGTGGATGTACCTGCCGCTGGGTAGGGGCTGATTTGTCGGTGGTCTCCTTGGCGCGATGTACCGACAAACGGCGTCGATGGCCGTGCCTCTCCCCAAAGACGTGCGTTTGCCGGTGCCTTTTCAGGTGAGAGGTGCCGACAACCGTTATTGGGCACCTGGTGCGGTGCGGGCCATCCCACACGCTGAAGCGAACGCGCCCGGAATTCTCCACGCTCGAGCGCACAATGTCGCCAGCGCCCAACTGGGCAAACGTGCTGGCGCGCGTGCGTATCAGCGTACTCGGCGGTACTGCGTGTGCGCGTCAGCGTGCGTGACGCAGCCACAGCGTGACGCAGCCGCGGCCGCAGCGTATTGTCCCCGCCGTCGCGCCGGCGGCATGCGCGCCCCTCTCACCTGTATTATCAGCGTGTTGCGCCCTTGCCGAGAGCTTGCCTGGGCATGCCCACTGCGAGCACAATGCCATACGTGCAAACGCAAAGCTAATCGCCGAGGAGCGCCAGACATGTCCCTCTACCTGCCCGAGCAGTACGACCCCAAGATGAGCGTCCGCCAGACGGAGGATGCCATCAAGTACATCCGCGACACCTTCCAGCGCGAGATGGGCCGCGAGATGAGGCTATCGCGCGTCTCTGCCCCGCTCTTCGTGGAGAGGAGCTCCGGCCTCAACGACAACCTCAACGGCGTCGAGCGCCCCGTGAGCTTCGACGTGCCCTGGCAGCCGGACGAGACCGTGGAGGTCGTGCAGTCGCTGGCCAAGTGGAAGCGCATGGCGCTGCGCAAGTACGGCTACCAGCCGGGCGAGGGAATCTACGCCAACATGAACGCCGTGCGCCGCGACGAGGAGCTGGACAACCTGCACTCCTGCTACGTGGACCAGTGGGACTGGGAGCGCGTCATCCGCCGCGAGGACCGCAACGAGGAGACCCTGCGCAGCACCGCGTCCGAGGTCTTCCGCATCATCAAGCACATGCAGCACGAGGTCTGGTACAAGTACCCGGACGCCTTCTACCGCCTACCTGACGAGATGCACTTCGTGGACAGCGAGGAGCTGCTGCGGCGCTATCCCGACCTCACGCCGCGCGAGCGCGAGGATGCGATAACCCGCGAGCTTGGCTGCGTCTTCCTGATGCGCATCGGCGACCGTCTCTCCAACGGCGAGCCGCATGACGGTCGCGCGCCGGACTACGACGACTGGCAGCTCAACGGCGACATCCTCTTCTGGTACGAGCCCCTGCAGCGCGCGCTCGAGATCTCGAGCATGGGCATCCGCGTTGATGCCGCGGCACTGCGCTCCCAGCTCCAGAAGGCGGGGTGCCCCGAGCGAGCCGAGCTTCCGTACCACCGCGCGGTGCTGGCGGACGAGCTGCCCTTCACCATCGGTGGCGGCATCGGACAGTCCCGCCTGTGCATGCTGCTCTTGGGCCGCGTCCACGTTGGAGAGGTGCAGGCCAGCATCTGGCCTGAGGACATGGTGCGTGCCTGCGAGGAGCACGGGGTGCGGCTGCTCTAGCGTTCTAGCATGGCCGCTCCGGTCATGGCCTCGCACGACCGTCGCGTGCGCCCGCATTCCAGCCAAAGGGCTCGGGCCTCTCTCCCCTCCGTGCTACGCTCTTCCCGTCACGATGCCGTGGGGACGGCACGGACGTCGTCGGAAGGGGAGTGCCATGCTCGACTTCACCTACTTTGCGCCCACCAAGATTCACTTCGGCCGAGGCCAGATCAGCCACCTAAGCGAGCTGCGCCAGAGCGGCGATCGGGTGCTTCTCTGCTACGGCGGCGGCAGCATCAAGCGCAATGGCATCTACGACGAGGCGCTTCGCGTCCTGGGCGAGGCCGGCATTCAGGTCTTTGAGCTCGATGGCGTCGAGCCCAACCCCCGCATCCAGACGGTGCGACGCGGCGTCGAGCTCTGCCGCTCCAACGGCATCGACATGGTCCTCGCCATCGGTGGGGGCAGCTCCATCGACTGCGCGAAGGTGGTCGCGGCGGGCGCCCGCTACGACGGGGACCCCTGGGACCTGGTCATCCATCCGCAGCTGATCGAGGCCGCGCTGCCCATCTACACCGTGTTGACGCTCTCGGCCACGGGGTCCGAGATGGACGCCTTCGCGGTGATCAGCGACCTCGAGAAGAACGAGAAGTGGGGGACGGCCGGCTCGGCGCTGCTTCCCACGATGTCCGTGCTCGACCCCAGCTATACCTTCTCGGTGCCCGCGCGCCAGACGGCAGCGGGGACGGCGGACATGATGAGCCACACCTTCGAGAACTACTTCCACTTCGAGCCTGGCAGCTTCCTGCAGGAGCGCCTCGCCGAGGGCATCCTCAAGACCTGCATCCACTACGGGCCCATCGCGCTGGCCAAGCCGGACGACTACGAGGCGCGCGCCAACCTCATGTGGGCGTCGAGCCACGCCATCAACGGCCTGGTGAGCGAGGGCTGCTCGCCGGCATGGTGCGTGCATCCCATGGAGCACGAGCTCTCGGCCTTCTATGACATCACGCATGGCGAGGGGCTCGCGATCCTGACGCCCGCCTGGATGGAGCACGTGCTGGACGAGCGCACGGCTCCCGTGTTTGCGCGCTACGGCCGCAACGTCTGGGGCGTGGGCGAGACGGACGACATGGCGATCGCGCACGAGGCGATTCGGCTGACGCGCGAGTTCTTCTTCAGGACGATGGGCATGCCCGCCACCCTGCGCGAGGTGGGCATCACGAGCGACGAGCACTTCGCGGTCATGGCCAAGAAGGCGGCGGCTGGCTCCAAGGGCAGCTTCGTGGAGCTGAGCGAGGAGGACGTCGAGCAGATCTACTCTGCCGCCCTCTAGCGGGAGCGAGGGCCAGGCGAGAGGGACGCGCGTACGGCGCTGGTGGCGGTGCGAGGCGTGGCCGGTTGTGTTACGGCTGCGGCTCGTGCCGCCAGTACGTCGTTGCGCATGCCTCTGGGTCGCTGGCACGCCGTTGCGCGCATTCGTCTGGACTCGCCACGCAGTTGTGCACGTCCCCGGCATCCTCCACGCGAAAGCGCACACTCGTCCCCCTCGCCATCTGCGCAAACGCAGGGTCTGCTGTGCGCAACAGCGTGCTGGGCGAAAGGGGCGTGCGCAATCGCGTGCGGGACGAGGCACGGAAGGTCTGGCGCGCTCGCTTCAGCTTTAAGGAGGGGAAGGGCTACAAGTACAGGCCCGTTGTCGTTCTGGCGTCTGCTCCCTGACGTCAGTTACGCCATATTAGCAGGTAGATAGGTATATTTGACATTACGGGGCATCCTTGCGGGCACCCCGTCGGTCGGGCTATGATGTGTGACGGAACGCATTGATCGTCGGTTTCCCAGGAGGATGGCATGGAGACGAAGTCCATCGGGGTGGTGGCTCTGCTTGTCGTCTCTCTGGTCTTGGTTGTTTGGGGAGCGTTGCTCGTGTCCGGCAGGGGCCTTAGGTCCATTGCGGGAAACAGGAAGGCGACCGATGAGCAAATCGAGGCCCAGAAGCGAGACGGGCTGGGCCACGCGATTGGCGGCATTCTGATTGGGATGGCCGTCATCTGCATGATGGAGGTCATCGTGATGTACCTCTGATGGCCCATGCCTTTGAAGCGATCATCGATTGCTTGGGTTGACCGCATCGCTCAGATTCCGGTCTCGTACCTGGGGATTGCAGGACGCATCGGCCGACTGAGCGACAGGGATCCCTTGGCGCTCGCTTGCATTCTGAGGAAGATTGCATCGAATGTTCACTGATGTCTTGCGTGCTGGGCGGTCCATGTGCGGCCGTGCCGCCAGTACGTCGTTGCGCACGCCTCCGGGATCCTCCACGCTAAAGCGCACATCTCCGGCATCCTCCACGCTAAAGCGCACGCCCGTCCCCCTCGCCATCTGCGCAAACGCAGGGTCTGCTGTGCGCAACAGCGTGCTGGGCGAAAGGGGCGTGCGCAACAGCGTGCTGGATGAAAAACGTGTGCGCAACAGCGTGCGGGATGGGCACTTCGTGCGCTCGTGCGTGCCAAGCGAGAAAGGCACCGCTCATCTCGCTTGAAAGACTTCGAGATAGTACCCGATTTGGGTACTATTCGGGTAAGTACTGCAAAGGAGGTAAAGTATGGCAACTGTGACACCCCCTCATGACGCGGAGATAAAGACACGCGCTCCCCGCAAGGTGCGCGATGGGGCGCGGAAGGTCTACGCGCGCTGGGGCATCAGCCTGAATGACGCGATTAACATGTTCCTGGTCAAGTCGATAGAGGTCGGCGGCCTTCCCTTTGACCTCCGTCCTGAGGCTCCGAGCTTCGAGGAGCTCTCGGCGCTGGCATACAAGGCACAGCTGGACTCCTCGGACACCGCCATCCTCCCTGCGGACTGGGACGAGGATGAGTGACTTGAACCTATGCAGATGGGAGGTCTGGCACGCCCGCTTCAACTTTCAGGAAGGGAAGGGTTACAAGTACAGGCCCGTTATCGTGCTGGCGTCTGATGGCAGAGACCAGCTGGTCATGATGGTTACCAGCGCCACCAACAAGCTCCATCTTGAGAATGACTACAGGCTTGTCGACTGGGCACAGGCGGGGTTGGACAAGCCGTCGATTGCTCGGGTGGATCGCATTGCCCAGATTCCTGCCTCGTACCTGGGGACTGCGGGACGCATTGGCCGATTGAGCGAGAGGGATGCCCTGGCGCTTGCCGGCATCCTGCGGAAGGTCGCGTCGGAGGCGCGCTAATGCCTGCAAGGCAGGTCGGCATGTGTGCGAGCTGTGCCGCCACGCAGTTGCGCACGCCTCCGGCATCCGCCACGCGCTTGCGCACACTCGCCCCTCTCACCATCTGTGCAAACGCAGGGTCCGCCGTGCGCAACAGCGTGCTGGGCGAAAAGGGCGTGCGCAATCGCGTGCCGAGCGAGAGCAGCAGCTCGGGCGACGTCGCGAGCTCTATCTGGCGAAGGGCGCACCGCTCTTCGGCGGCCAGGTCTTCGTGCCCGACGACCTGGACGTCATCGAGCTGGGATAGTCTTTCCCCAACGCGAACCGAAGGGACGTCACATATGAACATGCAAGAGGCCATGGCCGCGCGCCACACGGTGAGGAAATTCGACGGACGGCCGCTCGACGACCAGGAGCTTGCCGCCCTCGAGGGGCGCGTCGAGCTCCTCAACCACGAGCATGGCACCCACATGGTGCTCGTCCACGACGACGGACATGCCTTTGGCGCGCTGCTCCGCATGACGCTCGCCCGCGGCGTGCGTGACTACGTCGCCCTCATGGGTCCCGAGGACGGCTCGCTCGACGAGGCGCTGGGCTGGTGCAGCTCGGACCTCATGCTCCATGCCCAGACCCTGGGCCTGAACAGCTGGTGGGTGGGCGGGACCTTCAGCCGTGGCGGTGCTTCGCGTGCGGCGGGCATGGCCCAGGGCGAGAAGCTCGTGGGCATCGTCTGCGTGGGCCATGGCCTCGAGCAGGGGAGGCCCCACCGCTCCAAGCGTGCGGACCAGGTGAGCTCCTACGCAGGCGAGGAGCCCGAGTGGTTCAGGGCGGGCGTCGAGGCGGCCCTCCTTGCCCCCACTGCCATCAACCGTCAGGCGTTCATGCTGGAGGGCTCAGGCCGCACGGTGCATGCGAGCTATGCGCCCGGGGCGCTCGCCGGCGTCGACCTGGGCATCGTGAGGCATCATTTCGAGCTGGGCGCTGGCAGGGAGAACTTCGACTGGGCGTAGTCCCCGTGCTACCCGTACCTCTCACCATGTGACAATGTTGAGTTGCGCTGTCCTGGTGATTGACCGCAGAACTTTGCGGATTGGATTGACGATGCGACAGATTCACATTCCGAGACAAATGGGGCAAGCGGTTCGTTCGAGGAGGCTCGAGCTTGGGCTGACGCAGCGGGAGCTTGCGGACAAGGCCGGGGTGTCCGAGCGGCTTGTGCTCTCGCTTGAGCAGGGAGAGGCGACGGACATTCGACTCGACAAACTCTTGGGGATCTTGGGCTCCCTTGGGCTCTCGCTGTATGTTGGTGGTGGCTCGAGCACCGCGACTGCCGTGCGGCAGGCGTCTGCTTCGCCTCAGGTGTCTGACGAAGAGCTAACGAAATGCTATGAAGAGACCTACGCGGACTTTGTTGCCGAGTCCCTCTCCGATGCGTATGGCTGGGAGGGGTGAGGATGTCCCGACAGCTTGTCGCAATTATGGGAACCAAAGAGGTCGGCATGCTCTCGCAGACCGACTCGGGCAGCTTCGAGTTCAGGTATGCCGATGGCTACGATGGAATTCCCCTCTCCCTTTCCCTTCCCGTGAGGAATGGTGCATATGCGGAGCGAAGACTAAGGCCCTATCTGTTCGGCCTCTTGCCCGACAGCGAGGCAGTCCGCCGAGACATTGCACGTGAGTTCGACGTGAGCGCCAATAATCCCCTGGCCCTGCTTGAGCATATCGGCCTGGACTGTCCTGGTGGGGTCCAGTTCTGCACGCCAGACAGCGTGTCTAAGGTGCTGGGACGCTCCTCACGCTACGTGTCCCTCTCTGACGAACAGATTTGCAATCGCCTCAGACGGCTTCGCCAAGGCCCGAAGGACTCTTGGGTGGGGAGGGGGGGAGCATTGGTCGTTGGGTGGCAATCAGGGGAAGTTCGCACTTGCATTGCGAGAAGGCGCGTGGTGCTCCTGCGAGGGATCCGCCGCGACCACGCATATCTTCAAGAACGGGGTCCTTGGCTATAGCCTCCAGGCTCTGAACGAATACGTGTGCATGAGACTTGCTGCTGCATGCAACCTGCCCGTATCAAGGGTCGAATACAGGATGTTCGGAGATGAGCCCGCAATCGTCGTTCGTTGCTATGACAGGGCGGTCGGCCGAGAGGGCGAGATCGCTCGCATCCACCAGGAGGACCTATGCCAGGCCTTGGGCGTCATGCCCGACATGAAGTACACGATTGACGGAGGCCCCGGGGCGTTGGACGTCGTACGGTTGCTGTCGAAGACCAGCAGGGCACGCACAAATGTTGAGCTGTTCACCAGGATGCTCTTCTTCAACACGCTGATAGGGGCTCCAGATGCTCATGCCAAGAACTATTCGGTCCTGCTGGGCGGAGGGGGCGACGCGCTTCTGGCTCCGATGTACGACGTCGCATCTGGCCTTTGCTACGAGTCCATGCGCAGGGACGGACGGCTTGCGATGGGCATAGGGGGAGAGAATCGCTTCGGTCGGATGAGCAGAAAGGCATTGAGCAAGTATGCAGAGGGTGCGGGCATGAGGGGCTATGGATTCGACGAGGCATGGTGCGTGGAGACTATGCTGCGGATCGCGTCCGATGTAATCGGCAAGATTGGCGGGGTGTTCGATGCCAGCGAGGGTCTTCCGGGCATCGAGGAGCTGAGATCCAGGATGGAGACGCCAATAACGCGCAACTTCGAGCGCATCATGGCACAGCTCAAATAGAACAAGGACTTGCGCTCGCTACCTCGCGGACGCGTGCTCCTGGGCTGCGGCCACGAAGCTCTCGATCAGCCGCCGCTGGTGCGAGTCGCTGGCAAACATGAGCTCCGGGTGCCACTGGACCGCCCACACGTAGCTCTTCCGGGGCATCCACACGGCCTCGACGAGGTCGTCGTCCGACCAGGCCATGGGCTCGATTCCCGGGGCGAGCTCGCGCAGGGCTTGGTGATGCTTGCTGTTGACGCCCATCGTCAGCTCTCCGTCGAGCAGCGTGCTGAGGGGGCTTCCCTCGGCCATGCTCACGTCGTGCCAGGGGGCGTCGAAGGGCGGCTCCATGAAGTGGGTGTGGCTCTGGGGGTGCTGCGTGGGGATGTCCTGGATCAGGTTGCCGCCCAGCGCGACGTTGAGAATCTGGATACCACGGCAGACGCCCAGGACGGGGAGGTCTCGGTCGATGGTGCGGGGGACCAGCATCATCTGCAGGGCGTCGAGCCGTGTCTGGGGCGCATCCACCTGGGGCAGGGGGTCCTCTCCGTACAGATGGGGGTCGACGTCGTAGCCGCCGGTGAGGAGGATGCCATCCACATGGTCCAGGAGCTGGTCGACGTCCGCCATGTCATTTGTGTAGGGAAGCATGACCGGAATCGCCCCGCAGGAGGTCAGCGCCTCGAAGTAGCCGGGACGGATCACCGTCTCGCCCGTGTCGGGGTTGGTGAGGGGGGTCACTCCGATGATTGGCTTCATGCTCGCATCCTCGTTCGATTGGCAACCTATTGAGCATAGACCACAATCGCGCATGCGGGCCGCAATTGACAAAGTCGAAAGACCGTTGCCGAGCGGTCGTGGCTTGGCTAGGGTGGGCGTGACAAACGTGACGCCGGACGGTCGACATGGGTCGTCCGTATGGGCGAGAGGAACGGGAGGATCCCATGGAAGGCGAAGGCCAGACGAACGACCGCGTCGAACGGGAGGGCGGCGTGGCAGGGCTTGACGACCATGAGCGTCGTGTGACCCAGGCGGGAAACCCCGCCCGCCCCGAGGGCAGCTTTGGCGCCCAGATGCTGCGGCGCATGAACCAGAGCCATGAGGGCCTCACCAACTGGGCACTCGACTTCCTGTCCTTCGCCCCGGGCGACCAGGCCCTGGACGTGGGCTGCGGTGGAGGGGCAACCATGGGCCGCCTGGGCCGGCGCATCGCCGCGGCCGGGGACGGCACCCTGTGGGGCCACGTCACCGGACTGGACTACTCCGAGGTCTCATGCGAGCAGTCCCGCCTGGCAAACACCGAGCCCATCGCAGCGGGCGCGATGGACGTGGTCTGCGCCTCGGTGGCCAAGCTTCCCTTTGAAGATGCGAGCTTCGATGTGGTAACCACGGTCGAGAGCTTCTACTTCTGGCCAGACCCCGAGGCGAACCTGCGCGAGGTCGCTCGTGTCGTCCGTCCGGGCGGCCGCTTCCTCCTGGTCGCTGACGTGTACCTGCACGAGGGGCTCGACCCGGACACCCTGGCGAACATCCGCAAGTACGACCTGACGGTCCTCTCGCCCGAGGGGTACGAGGCGGCCATGCTGGGAGCGGGCTTCTCGTCCTGTCGCTGCCATCTGAGCGAAGAGGGTTGGATCGCTGTGGAGGCCCAACGCTAGGCCGGAGCATCGACGAAGGGGACGGTGGGACGCGGCTCCAAGCACCGGCCCGTCAACACATGGAGCGCTCGAACGTCGGGGCGGCGGGTCCAGATGGGTCCGCCGCCCCTCCTTCTTGGGTCGCGATCATCTTTTCGCATGCCTCCAGCAGCCGTCTGCGAAATGCCTCCCTTTCTCGACGGAGCAAAAGGTATTATCTGGTATACCTAAGGCATACGAAGTAATACCAATGCAGCAGCAAAACGTAGCAAAAAACAGCTCGCAGGGGTGAACATGAAGGAAAAGCTGACGCCGGTGGTGGCCAAGGTCCTTCCCGACGAGAAGGACCGCTTCTTCGAGGCGACCGAGCAGATCGGGACCACGCCGTCCAACGCCATCCGGATGTTCATCTCGGCGTTCAACCGAGCCGGTACGTTTCCGTTCGAGATAGTCGCCCCGAAGGTGGGGGATGGGGGGATCGCCGATGCGCGCGGAGATACGGTGGCGCTTTCTTAGGGTGTCCATCTTGCTTGCGAGGGTCCTTCCCTGCACGATGACCTCGCGCATGCGCAGCGCCTACGTCTCGAACTCCCTCCGCTGCATGTGGCACTAGCCAGACGCGCCTGGCCATGACTTGGGTCCAGAGGCGTCTGGCCTCTGGCGCGCCTGTCGTCTGGATTCCAAAATGGGTCCTCTTCCTCCTTGCGCGCATGCCAAGCATGCTCTAGAATGCTCCTCGATTCAGCAGGTTTGTTACTCCTCGGAGAAATCACTTGCGCAGGCGTCGGGCCCCATGGCCCGCCTGTCGCTGTGCCGTTCCAGGGAGTATTTTTATGTTTATCGTCAGCAAGATAAACAACAACGTGGCCATCGCACTGGATGACAGCGGGCGCAAGCTCGTGGTCTTCGGTCGTGGCATTGGCTTTCCCAAGACTCCCTACGAGCTCAAGGATTCCACGCAGATCGAGCGCGCCTTCTATGGAATCGACAAGAGTCTGCTTCCCATGCTGGTCTCGCTCTCTGACAAGGTGCTCGAGGCCTCCGCGGAGATAATCGAGCTGGCAGGCGACCGCTTCGGCGAGCTCAATCCCAACCTGGTCCTGACCCTCGCCGACCACCTGCAGTTCGCCATCAGTCGAGAGGAGGGCGGGATTCACCTCGAGAACCCGCTCTCGACCCAGATCGGCATCGTGTATCCGCGCGAGGTCGAGGTGGGCTGGAAGGGCCTGGACGTCTGCGAGCGCTGCTGCGGGATTCGCCTGCCCGACTCCGAGGCCTACACCATTGCCGTGCACATCGTCAGCGCCGAGATGGACCAGGCCTCTGGGGCGGGCGGCATGCACCTGGTCATGGAGAGCACCGAGCTCATAGAGGAGATCGTCTCCATCGTGGAGTCCTTCGCGGGCGGGGTGCTGGACCACAAGTGCTATGCCTACACCCGCTTCATCACGCACCTGCGCTACCTGGTCTCGGTCCTCCTCGGCGACGCCGAGCCGCCCGAGGGGGGCATCGACGCGGATGGCATGCTGGACATGATCCGCAAGGCCTACCCTGCCGCCTATGCCTGCACCGAGCGCATCGTCGAGCACCTCCGCAAGCGCAGCTCCTGGGAGTGCACAAGCGAGCGGCGCCTCTACCTCGCCATGCACGTCAACCAATTCCTCAAGGCCCAATAGCCCCCACGGCGCCGGCGGCGTCGCGCGGCGAGGCCCCAAGTCAGCCCTACAAGCCCCTAGGAAAGGGAGTACGGATGGATCCAGCAAAGAGCGCGGCAGAAATCCTCGAGGCGGTGGGAGGCAAGGAGAACATCTCTGACGTCTCGCACTGCTTCACCAGGCTCAGGCTCGTCCTCAAGGACGAGGGCAAGGTCGACCAGAAGAGGGTCGAGCAGACCGAGGGCGTGATCCAGGTGGTCAAGGCCCAGGGCCAGTTCCAGGTCGTCCTGGGGGCCAAGGTCGAGAAGGTCTACGACGCGCTCCTGCCCATGGCGGGCATCGAGGGCACCGGCCTCGTCGACGCCGAGACCGGCAAGCCCGTCGCCGACGAGCCCAAGGGCAAGCTGGGCGACCGCATCCTGCAGACCGTCGCCAAGATGTTCACCCCGCTTATTCCCGCCATCGCCGCGGCCGGCCTGATCAAGGGCCTGCTCACCGCCGCGAAGCTCATCTTCGCGCGCCAGGGCATCGACATCGCGACTTCCGATACCTACGTGCTCCTCTATGCCGCGAGCCAGATCATCTTCTACTTCATGCCTGTCTTCCTGGGCTACACCGCGGCCAAGGCGCTCAAGTGCAACGAGATCATCGCCATGGTGCTGGGTGGTTTCCTCTGCTACCCGCAGGTCGACGCCCTGATTCAGGACACCTCTACGGCGACGACCATCTTCGGCCTGCCCGTGGTCAAGGCGGCCTGGACCATCGGTGAGTCAACCAAGGTCTTCAGCTACACCGAGTCGGTCATCCCCATCCTGCTGGCCGTGCTCGTCCTCATGTACGTCGAGCGCTTCCTCAAGAAGTACGTCCCCGAGATCCTGCAGATCATCGTGGTTCCCGGCGTCTCCCTCATCGTCATGCTGCCCCTCACCCTCTGCCTCCTCGGGCTCGTGGGCATCGTCATCGGCAACGTGATCCAGGTCGTCTACTACGCCCTCATGAACTTCAACGCCCTGCTCGGCGGTGCCGTGGTCGGCGGCCTTTGGGGCGTGCTCGTCATCTTCGGCGCCCACCGCGCCCTGCTTCCCGTGGGCCTCAACGACGTCGCCGTGAGCGGCAGGCAGAACCTGCTTGCCTTTGCCGGCGCTGCCAACTTCGCCCAGGGCGGAGCCGCCCTCGGCGTCATGCTCAAGACCAAGAACGAGCAGCTCAAGGGCGTCTCTGCCTCTGCGGTCATCTCGGCCGTGCTCGTCGGCATCACCGAGCCCGCCATCTACGGCTGCAACCTGCGCTTCAAGAGGCCCATGGCCTGCGCCATCGTCGCCGGTGCGATCGGCGGCGCCATCATGGGCGCGGGCGGGGTCTACGGCGACGCCTTCGCCAACAACGGCGTCCTGACCATCTTCACCTACGCCGCCTTCGGCATGACCCCGTTCGTCTTCTACCTTGTGGGCTGCCTGGTCGCCTTCGTGGGCGCCTGCGTCGCCACCTACGTGGTGGGCTTCGAGGACCTGCCCGCGACTGTGGGCGAGAAGGCCCCTGCGGCCTCCGTCGCCGCCCAGGCCTAGCCAGATCGTGGGAGAGGAGCACGCAATGCCAGCAAGCTTCCCCAAGGGCTTCAGGTGGGGCGCCTCGTCCTCGGCCTTCCAGATCGAGGGGGGCTGGGACGAGGGCGGCAAGGGCCCGAGCGTCGCGGACCACAACGCCTTCAAGCGCTCCGACCGCCAGGCCGACACCAAGGTCGCCAGCGACCTCTACCACCGCTGGCGCGGTGACGTTGCGCTCATGAAGGAGCTCGGCCTGGGCATGTATCGCTTCTCCATCGCCTGGACGCGCATCGTCCCCGACGGCGACGGCGAGGTGAGCGAGGAGGGCGTCGCCTTCTATGACGCGCTCATCGACGAGCTGCTCGCCGCGGGGATCGAACCCTGGGTGACCCTGTACCACTTCGACCTGCCCTGGGCGCTCGTGGAGCGCTACGGGGGCTGGGCCGACCGTCGCTGCGTTGATGCCTTCGACCGCTATGCCCGCATCTGCTTCGAGCGCTTCGGCGACCGCGTCAAGCATTGGCAGACCATCAACGAGCAGAACCTCATGGTCCGCGTGGACGAGCGCATGAACATCGCGGCGTCCGACCCTCTCGAGGCCGACCGCCTGCGCGCCCAGATGGACTACCACATGTCCCTGGCGCACGCCCGCGCGACGAGGTCCTGTCACGAGCTGGTCGAGGGAGGGCTGGTGGGCCCTGCCATCTCGTCCACCTGCACCTACCCGCTCACACCCAAGCCCGAGGACGTCTGGGCCGCGCGCAGCAACGACTACCTCAAGACCCTGTACAACCTGGACATGTGCCAGTACGGTGCCTACTCCGGCTTCTACATGGACTACCTCGAGAAGCGCGGCATCGTGCCCGTCATGCTCCCCGAGGATGCGGAGACCCTGCGCCATGGCAAGATGGACTACCTGGCGCTGAACTACTACCGCACCCTCTGCGCGAGCTACCTCCCCGTCGACGACGAGCACCCCCTGGGGTCTCGCGCCTTCCGGGGCAACGAGGTGGACTTCGACCAGTACGGCTGGTGCCGCGACGAGAGGAACCCCTCCCTCGAGGCCAGCGAGTACGGTGCCCAGATCGACCCCATGGGCCTGCGCATCGTGCTCGACGAGTACTACGCACGCTACCGCGTGCCCATCATCATCACCGAGAACGGCCTGGGGGCTCCCGACGAGCTCACGGCCGACGGGCGCGTGCACGACGACTATCGCATCGACTACCTGCGCGCCCACGTGGGGGCCTGTCGCGACGCGATGCGCGACGGCGTCGAGCTCATGGGCTACTCGCCCTGGTCCGTCATGGACCTCCTGAGCTCGCACCAGGGCTTCCGCAAGCGCTACGGCTTCATCTACGTGGACCGTGGCGAGCACGACCTGCGGAGCCTCGAGCGCGTCCGCAAGGACAGCTTCTTCTGGTACCAGAACGTGATCAGGACCAACGGGGCCGAGCTCTAGTCGGGCCAGGCACACGTTCCAAGAGGGGAGAGCCGCTTCGGCGATGGCCGCGGCGGCTCTCCCCTTCGCATGGCGCGCCTGCCCGGCGCTTGCATCGGGCATGGTCGGGTGGGGGAGAGGGACGCGCCGCGACGGGCCGTGCGCCTTGTTGGCGCGGACACAGGAGGGCGGGGCGGCCCGAAGTTGGACCGCCCCGCCTGACGTGCGACTATGAGCGCCCGCGCTACTGGATCTGGGACACCATGGCCATGTTGGTTGAGGTGATGTAGTCGCCCTGGGAGGGAGAGGTCTGGGGGTCGCCGGCGGTGATGACCACCAGGTCGTCCTTCTCGACCAGGCCCTGCTCCTTCGCCACCGTCAGCGCGTTGTAGCAGGTGGCAGAGAGCGAGCCCTGCTCGGTGGTCTTGTAGGCGTGGACGCCCCACTGGAAGCAGGTCTTGCGGATGGCGTGGTTCGAGGGCGACATCGCATAGATCGGCAGCTTGGGACGGAAGTTGGAGATCAGGCGCGCGGTGCGGCCGGAGTGCGTGGGGCAGATGATGCACTTGGCTTTGACGCGGTCCGCGATCTCGACCGCGGCCAGGCCGATGGAGGCGTTGACGTTGCGCAGGCCGCCGCGGTCGTGGAAGTTGTGGTGCTCGAGCAGGTAGCGCTCGGTCTCCTTGCAGATGGAGGCCATGGTCTTGACGGCCTCGATGGGGTACTTGCCGGCAGCGGTCTCGCCCGAGAGCATGACGCAGTCGGTGCCGTCGTAGACCGCGTTGGCGACGTCGTTGACCTCGGCGCGGGTGGGACGGGGGTTGCGGATCATGGAGTCCAGCATCTGCGTGGCGGTGATGACGGGCTTGTAGGCGTCGTTGCACTTCTGGATGATGGTCTTCTGGACGTGAGGGACCTGCGCCGCGGGAATTTCGACGCCCAGGTCGCCGCGGGCGACCATGATGCCGTCGGAGACCGCCAGGATCTCGTCGAAGTTCTTGACGCCCATGGCGCTCTCGATCTTCGGGAAGATGTAGACGTTGCGCATGCCGCTCTCGGCGCAGATCTGGCGAATCTCCTCGACGGCGCCGGCGTTGCGGATGAAGGACGCGGCGATGGCGTCGATGCCCAGCTCGCAGCCAAACATGATGTCGGCACGGTCCTGCTCGGTGACGGAGGGGAGGCCGACCTCGACGTTGGGCACGTTGACGCCCTTGTGCTCGCCCAGCTCGCCGCCATTGGTGACCTTGCAGTGCATGTCGTCGCCCTCGACGTGGTCGACCTCGAGGCCGATGAGGCCGTCGTCAATCAGGATGGTGGAACCCTTCTCGACCTCGTGGGGGAGCTCGGCGTAGTCGAGCGAGAAGCGCTCGGCGGTGCCCTCGATGGAGGTGTCAGTGGTCACGACGACGTTGTCCCCGGTGTTGAGGGTGACCTTCTGGCCGCCCTTGAGCAGGCCGGTGCGGATCTCGGGGCCCTTGGTGTCGAGCATGATGGCCACGGGGATGGACAGCTCGCTCGAGATGCGGCGGACGCGCTCGATGTTGTTGCGGTGGTAGTCGTGGCTGCCGTGGCTGAAGTTGAAGCGGGCCACGTTCATGCCGTTCTTGATGAGCTCGGTCAGGACTTCGTCGCTCTCGGTCGCAGGGCCCATGGTGCAGACGATCTTGGTTCTCTTGGCAGGCATGTTCTTTCCTTTCGGTCTTCCTATGTGACTCAGGCTGGCCCGAAAGGGGACCAGCCTGATTTTGGCGTCCAACAAAACTGACGACCAATGATTATAGGACGTCCGCAGATGCGTCATTGACAAATGGGCAACTTGCCTAGCAAACGACGCTGCGCTCCACAAAATCGGTACCGTTGGCGAAGGCGCGGGCGTTCTGGAGCGTGACCTCGGCTATCTGGCCCAGTGCCTCCTTGGTGAAGAAGGCCTGGTGGGAGGTCATGACCACGTTGGGGAAGGAACAGAGGCGGGCGGTGATGGAGGAGCCCAGGATCTGGTCCTCGCGGTCCTGGTAGACGTTGGCGTTCTCCTCCTCGTAGACGTCGAGGCCGGCGGCGCCGATCTTGCCCGACCTGATGCCGCGGATGAGCGCGTTGGAGTCGACCAGGCCGCCGCGGCCCGTGTTGACGAAGATGACGCCGTCCTTCATCTTGGCGATGCTCTCGTCGTTGATCATGTGGTAGCTGTCCTCGTTGAGGAAGGCGTGGAGCGAGATGAGGTCGGCGCGGGCGTACAGCGTGTCGTAGTCCACGTACTCGTCGATGATGTGCTCGTCGTCGACGAGGCTCTGGTTGGGATAGAGGTCGGAGCCCAGGACGGTCATGCCGAAGCCCTTGCAGATGCGGCAGAGCGCGGCGCCGATGCGGCCGGTCCCGATGATGCCCGCGGTCTTGCCGTGCAGCGTCACGCCCACGAGCCCCTCGAGCGAGAAGTTGTTCTCGCGCACGCGGATGTAGCCCTTGTGGATGCGGCGGTTGGCGGTGAGGGCGAGGCCCATGGCATGCTCGGCGATGGCCTCGGGCGAGTAGGCGGGGACGCGCGTGACCTTCATCCCCAGCGACTTCGCGAACTCAACGTTGACGGCGTCGAAGCCGGCGCAGCGCATGAGCACGAGTCCCACTCCCAGGCCGCGCAGGACCTCGAGGGTCATGGCGCCGACGTTGGCGTTGACGAAGGCGCAGACGGCGTCGTAGCCCTGGGCAAGTGTGGCGGTGAGCGGGGTGAGGTTGGTCTCGGTGAAGTCGACCTTGAGCTCCGGGTAGTTGGGGAGGATCGAGTTGAACGAGGACTTGTCGTAGCTCTTGGTGCCGAAGACGAGAACGTTCATGTGACGATTCCTTTCTCTGGGAGCCGCAGCCCCGATCCAAGTACGCCCTGACGTCTTGATTCTAGCGCAGGTGAGGGTCCTGAGGCGCAGGTCGCCGCTCGC
Source organism: uncultured Olsenella sp. (assembly GCF_959602185.1). Classification (NCBI taxonomy): domain Bacteria; kingdom Bacillati; phylum Actinomycetota; class Coriobacteriia; order Coriobacteriales; family Atopobiaceae; genus Olsenella; species uncultured Olsenella sp. The sequence continues at coordinate 199,550 of NZ_CAUGRZ010000002.1, read as the reverse complement.
CCGTCGGGTCGCGGGGAGAGCGGGTGGGGGTCGGCGGAGCCGCGCGTGGCGGGCGAGGGGCGACAATCGGCGGAGTCGCGCGCGAAGTCGGCGGGCGCGCGCCCGGGGGGCGTGGGGGCGTCCGCGCCGAGCCGGTGGGCGAGAGAAGTTGTTTGCTGTTCTCGCATACAACTTCAAAACCGGGCAGGCGTTCTACCTGCTAATATATAAGTCTTAAACAGTTGTATGCTGTTTTTCAGGCGAGAAAACCGCATACAACTCCGGAGGCGCGGCACGCGGGGCCATCGAGGGCCCGCACGGGGGTGACGCCCCCGTCCCGGCCCGGCTCGTCCGTCGGGCCCGGGCGAACGTCTCGTCTGCCGGGAGGGTGTGAGGCGTCTAGCCTCAAGGGTGTAAAATAACTAACGAATTAGGGGTAAAATATGGAACAGCGAGGTAAATACATGTCTAGTAAACCCAACAGACTGACTCCGGACGGATATCTGCCGCGCTTGACCGACGCTCGCCTCGACATGCTCATGGGTGCCTTCGGGTGCGTGGAGATCACGGGGCCCAAGTGGTGCGGCAAGACCTGGAGTGCACTTTCCAGGGCGGCCAGCGTCACCGAGCTCGACAGGGGCGAGCAGAGGCAAATGGCCGAGGTCGACCCCTCGCTGGCCCTTCTGGGGGACGCGCCGCACCTGGTGGACGAGTGGCAGGAGGTGCCTGCGGTGTGGGACGCGGCGCGGCGCTTCGTGGATGACTCCGCGGCAAAGACGGGCAGGCTCCTTCTCACGGGTTCCACCCAGCTTGAGCCGGCGAGGCGGGGAGAGGTGCATCACAGTGGCGCGGGGCGCATCGCTCGGCTTCGCATGCGCACCATGACGCTTGCGGAGCTGGGGGAGTCCACGGCCGAAGTGAGCCTCCGGGGCCTCTTCGAGGGGTCATTCTCGCCTGCCACCAGCCCCACCTCGGTCGCCGACGTCGCTCGGTGGTGCTGCAGGGGAGGTTGGCCCGCTGCGCTGGGTGCGCCCGACGTCGTTGCGTTCGAGATGGCATCCCAATACATTCAGGCCGTGCTGGATGACAACGTGATGCAGGAGGGGCTCTCTGCCGACACGGCACTTGCCGTGCTCAGGTCCCTTGCCCTCAACTCGAGCCGTGCCGCGACGAAGAGGACGCTCATCCGGGACATGGGCGCTCAGGGGGTTTCCGTCGACACGCTGACGTCCTATGTCGGGCTCTTCGAACGGCTCTACCTGGTCGAGGAGCTTGCGGGCTGGGAACCCCCGCTCAGGGCGAAGGCTCGGGTGCGCGTGAGTCCCAAGCGCTACTTCACGGACCCCTCCCTTGCGGCGGCGCTGCTTGGCGCCACGCCAGAGAGGCTCGTGCGCGACACGCAGACGCTGGGAGACCTCTTCGAGTCCCTGGTTCTTCGTGACCTCAGAGTGTTCCTCTCCACCTATCCTGGTCTGGGGAACTCCGTCCACTACTATCGGGATGACAAGGGACTCGAGGTGGATGTGGTGCTGGAACACGGCGGCCGTTGGGCGGCGGTCGAGGTGAAGCTCAGCGACACGAAGGCGGATGCGGCAGCGCGCAACCTGCTTAGGTTGAGGTCCAAGCTTTGCGCGAACGCTGCGGCCCAGGTGGAGCCCCCTGCCTTCCTTGCCGTCGTGGTTGGGAGGGGGAGCGTCGCCTACCAGAGGGAGGATGGAGTGTTCGTTATTCCCATGGCGACCCTTGGGTCCTGAGGCGCAGGTCGCCGCTCGCCCGTCGGGTCGCGGGGAGAGCGGGTGGGGGTCGGCGGAGCCGCGCGTGGCGGGCGAGGGGCGACAATCGGCGGAGTCGCGCGCGAAGTCGGCGGGCGCGCGCCCGGGGGGCGTGGGGGCGTCCGCGCCGAGCCGGTGGGCGAGAGAAGTTGTTTGCTGTTCTCGCATACAACTTCAAAACCGGGCAGGCGTTCTACCTGCTAATATATAAGTCTTAAACAGTTGTATGCTGTTTTTCAGGCGAGAAAACCGCATACAACTCCGGAGGCGCGGCACGCGGGGCCATCGAGGACTCGCACGGGGGGTGGCGGCTCCGTGGGGAGACCGACCTCGCTCGCGACCCCACCCCCGTTCCTACTCCTCCCGGGAGAGCATGCGCCAGAGCGTGGTGCGCGAGATCTGCAGCATCCGCGCAGCCAGGCTCTTGTTGCCCTCGCACCTGAGCACCGCCAGGGAGGCGATCTCCCTCTCGGTCTGGGCGAGCGGCTTCAGGAGGTCGATTCCCTCGCGGCTGAAGATCACGCCGGCGTCATCCCTCACCTGTTCGTGGGCGATGGCCTCGCGCATGCGCGCCTCGTCGATGGTCTCCCCGCCGCTGAGCGCCCAGGCGCGGTCGAGGACCTTCTGGAGCTGGTAGTAGTTTCTGGGCCAGCTCGCCCTGAGGAGCTGGTCCTGGGCCCCGGGCTCGATTAGGCCCACCGCCGCGGCCCCACCCCTCTCGACCGCCGCCACGTCCGTCCCATCCCTCTTGCCCGCCACCCCTCCCGCGCCGGCAAGCGCCGCGAGGTACCCGTCCGCCGCGTCGAGCAGCACGGTGCCGTCCTCCCTGAGTGGCGGCGTCTCGAGCACCTGGCACCTGAGCCGCTCCGAGAAGGCCAGCGCCGCCTCCGACTGCGAGCCGTCGTCCGCGTCGTTCCCGGAGACCACGATGAAGTTTCGCTGGTCCACCCTGCTCTGGATGATGGCGGCGAGGAGGTCGTGCCAGGCCTGCCTCTCCAGCGCGTGGACCCCGCGCAGGAAGATGAGCTGGCGCCCCTCGAAGAGGGGGGAGTGGTAGCTCTCCTCCAGGAAGCGCAGGCCCCTCTCGCCCAAAAGCTCAAGGTCGACGAAGACAAGGGGCACGTCGCTCAGGGGCGACTCCAGGTAGGCGAGCCGCGCCAGGTGCTCCTTGCCCGTCCCCACCTCGCCGCGCAGGAGCAGCGGCCTGCCGCTTCCCGCAAGCGAGCGCACCTCGTCCAGGCGGGCCCTCCAGGCGCCGGACATGTAGAAGAAGCTCTGCTCGAGGTCCCGCCGCACCTCCTCGCGGTCGAGGTAGTCGATGCCGACGGCCGAGGTCTTGTTGAAGGGCTCCTCGTGCGAGCTGATGGCGAAGGCGACGATGGGCTCCTCGGTCGCCTCGACGGAGATAGGACGGATGTTCCACACGCGCCCCGCCCGCCTGAAGGCGAGCCGGCGCGACCTCCGGTCGAGGAGGTGCCGCTCGAGGAAGGGGTAGAGGACCCCCTCGTCCTCCCCCAGGTTGGAGAAGACCAGGCCTCCCCCGCGCAGGTAGATGACCAGTCCCCCGGGCTGGTTCTTGGCGATCTCCCACAGCATGCGGCCGCGCTCGCGCTCGAGCCCCCAGTGCCGGCAGTGGAAGAGCGCGTTATCGAAGGCGCTCCTCAGGCTGTCCGCCCCGGACGCGAGCAGCTCCGCCTCGAGCCCCATGGAGAGCGCGAGCTTGCGCGAGACGGTGTCGCAGAGCACGAGGTCGAAACCCATGCCCCCGATGCGCTCGAGGGTGAGGGGAACCTCGTCCGAGAACTCGACGGGGAAGAGCCGCACGCCCTCGGGGAGGAGGTCGAGGGCGCGCTCGAGCGCGCCGAGGGCGTTGGCGAAGCCCACGATGGCGACGCGGTCTCCCCGCGGAGCGAGGTCGCGGAGCTGTCGTGCCACGTCCACGACCGAGAGCTCGATCTCTACCACGGGGAGGCTCACCTCCTCGCTGAGCATCTGCGCCGTTCCCCCGCGCGAGACGACGACGTCGTAGTTCGACTGGAAGGTCTGGAGAGTCTCCCTGAGCCCGCTCTCGAGGTCGCCGGTGAGGATGGTCAGGTCGAGCTCGGGGTACTCCCTCGAGACCTCGTCCGCCACGGTGCAGAGCTCGGGGTACGGCGCGATGAGAAGTGCCCTGGTACGAGGCATCTGGCCTGCCTTCCATGTCCGTCGGACGGCTCGCCCGCCGACCTGTCCGGCCACCTTTGGTCCGGCCATTATTGTTTCATATCTGGACACTATTGGTCTCGGGAGCTCCTTACCAGCCTCATGGCATGTGGGGAGAATGTGTGGCAACGAATTGCAATGCGAGCCCGCAAATTCGAACGGGAGGTGTGACGTGGCAAGGCTGCTCATCGTTTCCGACGACCTGACCGGCGCGTTTGACGCGAGCGTCCCCTTCGTGGGCATGGGCGTCGACGTGGTCGCCTCACCCTCCTCGACGCGCGTGGGCTCGCTCTTCGGCGAGGGCGACGGCGCCGTGCTCGCTGTGAACGCGGCCTCCCGGCACATGAGTCCGCTTGGTGCGTACCTCAGGGTCTCGAGCATCGTGGAGTCGGCCTGCGAGGCCGGCGTTCCCATCTTGCTGAAGAAGACGGACTCCGTCCTGCGCGGCAACGTCGGGGCGGAGCTCTCGGCCCTCTGGGAGTCCACGGGCAGGGGCTGCGTGCACTTCGTGCCCGCCTGGCCGGCCATGGGAAGGACGACCAGGGGCGGCATCCATCTCGTGGGCGACGTGCCGGTGAGCGAGTCCCACTTCGGGCGCGATCCCTTCGAGGCGGTCGTGAGCTCCCATGTGAGGGAGTTGCTCTCGGGCCAGTCGGATGCGCCCCTCCTCGAGGTCGCGGAGGACGAGCCTGTCCTCGCCGGCTTCAGAGGAATCGCTATATATGACGCCACGAGCGAGGGGGCACTGCAAGACCGCGCGCGCGAGCTCCTCTCGCTTGGGGAGGAGCGCCTCGCGCTTGCGGGATGTGCGGGCCTCTCGCATGCCCTGGCTTGCGAGCTTGCGGCTGCGTGCGCCCCCGCGCCCCTTCTTGACCTGGGTACCGAGCCACTCCTGGCCTTCTGCGGGAGCGTCAACCAAGTGACGGTCGGCCAATGTCGTCGCGCGCGCGAGGCGGGTGCCCCCAGCTTCGACCTCTCGGTTGCGCAGAAGCTCGACCCAGGCTGGGTCGAGGGTCCCGAGGGCAGGGACTTCGTCGCCGACGTCATGAGGAGCTGGACGGAGAGCCCCCTCACCGTGGTCGACGCCACCTCCCTCGACCGGGCGGACGCAGGCGAGGCGGCCTGCCAGAACCGCGATCGCATCAGCCAGAACCTGGGCCGCATCCTGGCGAGGGTCTGCCTCGGCCACCCCTCAGGCCAGGTGCTCGCCGTGGGAGGCGACGTGCTCCTCGCCCTCCTCGATGCCCTGGGGACGGAGAGGGTGCGCCTCCTGGGCGAGGTCGCCCGTGGCGTGGTCGCGTCGGAGCTGCACATGCGGGAGGGCGTCATTCACGTTTTGTCGAAGTCGGGCGGCTTTGGGGGAGAGGACCTCCTCCTCGAGCTCTCTGGGTCGCACGGCGTGGAAGGAAGGGTGTAGACGATGCTGGAAACGTACAACCTCAAGCTCCCGAAGGCGGTCTACAGCGGCGTCGACGCGCTGGGAAGGATCGGTGAGGTCCTGAAGGGCGCGGGCGCGACCAAGGTTGCCGCCTTCACCGACAAGGGCATCCGCAAGATCGGCCTCTTCGACCTGGTCGAGGAGCAGATCGAGGCGAGTGGCATCGAGTACCGGGTCTTCGATGACCTGCCGGCCGAGCCAAGCTACATGGCCGTCCAATCGGTGATCGACGAGTTCAAGTCCATGGGTGCCGACTTCATCGTCGCCTGCGGCGGCGGTTCGGTCATGGACGCGGCTAAGCTCGCCAGCGTGCTCGTCACCGACGAATACGGCGTCAAGGAGCTCCTGGACGACTCCGGACGCGCCCGCAAGTGCGTGCCCATCCTGGTGGTTCCCACCACGGCGGGCACCGGCGCCGAGTGCACCCCCAACGCCATCGTGGGCGTGCCCGAGCGTGAGCTCAAGATCGGCATCGTGAACGACAACCTGATCTGCGACTACGTGGTGCTCGACTCGCAGATGACCAAGAACCTCCCCCGCCCCATCGCCGCGGCGACGGGCGTGGACGCGCTCTGCCACTGCATCGAGTGCTTCACCTCCAACAAGGCCAACCCCTTCAGCGACACCTTCGCACTCGAGGGCCTGGACCTGATCATGAACAACATCGAGGCAGCCTGCGACGACCCGAGCGCCCTGGCCGAGAAGAACGCCATGCAGGGCGCGGCCTTCTATGGCGGCGTCGCGATCACCGCCTCCGGCACCACGGGCGTGCACGCGCTGAGCTATCCACTGGGCGGCAAGTACCACATCGCCCACGGCGTCTCCAACGCCATGCTGCTGGTCCCCGTGATGGAGTTCAACGAGCCCGTCTGCCGCAGCCGCTTCGCCGCGGCGTGGGACCGCGTGTACCACGGCGAGAGGCAGCTCGAGACGGAGGAGGAGAAGTCGAAGGCGCTCGTCGCCTGGATGGGCGACATCGTCCGTCACCTCGAGATTCCGACGAGCCTGCGCGAGTTCGACGTTCCCGCCGAGGACCTCGACGGCCTCGTGGCCGCGGGGATGCAGGTGACGCGCCTCCTGGTCAACAACATGCGCGAGATCACCGCCGACGACGCACGCGCCATCTATCAGAGGGTCATGTAGGACTTCCACAAGGTCAAGAGAGGGGAGCATGCCATGAGGGACGTGGACGTAAAGGGCATCATCGTTCCCATAGTCACGCCGTTCAACGAGGACGAGAGCGTGAACGTGGACGAGCTGCGCCGCCAGGTGGACCGCCAGATCGACGCGGGCATCCATGCCATCTTCTGCTTCGGCACCAACGGCGAGGGTTACATCCTGAACGGCGAGGACAAGCGCCTCGTGCTCAAGACCGTCATCGACCATGTCGCGGGACGCGTTCCCGTCTATGCGGGCACGGGCTGCATAAGCACGAGGGAGACCATCGAGCAATCCAAGATGGCCGCGGACCTCGGCGCCGACGTCCTCTCCGTCATCACGCCCTCCTTCGCGAAGGCGAGCCAAGCCGAGCTCGTCGCCCACTACGAGGCCGTCGCCGCCGCGGTGGACATGCCCATCGTGCTCTACAACATCCCCATGCGCACGGGCAACGCCCTTGAGCCCGCCACCGTGGCAAGGCTCTCCGAGGTCGACAACATCGTGGGCGCCAAGGACTCCTCGGGCGACTGGGACAACCTCAAGGCCTACATCGACCTCACCGCGGGCAAGGGCTTCTCCGTGCTCTCGGGCAACGACGCGCTGATCCTGCGCGCCCTCCAGCACGGGGCCACGGGCTCCATCGCGGGCTGTGCCAACGTGTACCCCAAGAACATGGTGGGGATCTACGAGAACTTCGTCTCCGGCGACCTCGACGCTGCCCAGGCCTGCCAGGACGCCGTGGCCAACCTGCGCAGCGTCTTCAAGTACGGCAACCCCAACACCGTCGTGAAGTTCGCGGTCAACCTGCTGGGCTATCCGGTTGGCAAGTGCCGCGCCCCCTTCAACCAGCTTTCCGACGAGGGCATGGGCGCCCTGAGGAAGGCCCTCGAAGAGGACCGCGCGAAGGGGGTGTGCTAGAGATGGCCCAGACCTACCTGCCCATCGTGGGCATAACCATGGGCGACCCCGCGGGCAACGGCCCCGAGATCACCGTCAAGGCGCTCTCTGACCCCTCCCTCTACGAGCGCTGCCGTCCCATCGTGGTGGGCGACGCCAAGATGCTCGAGCAGGCGAAGGGCTTCGTGAACCATCCCGAGATCGGGGTCAACCCCGTGCGCAGCGTGGGAGAGGCCAAGTTCGAGGCCGGCACCATAGACGTCTACCAGCTCGACCTCATCAGGGACGTCAGGGAGTTCAAGCTCGCCGAGGTCAGTGCCGAGGGCGGGAACGCCGCCTTCCAGAGCGTCAAGAGGGCTATAGAGCTCGCCATGGCGGGCGAGGTCGACGCCACCGTGACCAACGCGCTCAACAAGGAGGCCATGAACCTCGCACTGGCACCCCAAGGCATGCACTTCGACGGCCACACGGAGATCTACGCGACCTACACGGGCACCAAGAGGTACACCATGATGCTCGCCCACCACGACTTCCGCGTGGTGCACGTCTCCACCCACGTGAGCCTGCGCGAGGCCTGCGACCGCGTGAAGAAGGCCCGCGTCCTGGAGTGCATCGAGCTGGCCAACCAGGCCTGCCTCGACCTGGGCATCGAGAGGCCCCGCGTCGCCGTCGCCGGCCTCAACCCGCACTGCGGCGAGCACGGGCTCTTCGGCAGGGAGGAGATCGAAGAGATCGAGCCTGCCATCGAGGAGGCGAAGGCCAGGGGAATCGATGCCATCGGCCCCGTCCCGCCCGACACGGTCTTCTCCGAGATGAACGGCGGTTGGTACGACGTGACGGTCTGCATGTACCACGACCAGGGCCACATTCCCACTAAGGTCCTCGGCTTCGTGATCGACCGCGCGACCAACCAGTGGAAGGCCGTCGAGGGCGTCAACATCACGCTGGGCCTGCCCATCATCCGCACTTCCGTCGACCATGGCACCGGCTTCGCGCTCGTGGGCAAGGGGACGTCCAACGAGCTCAGCCTCGTGAACGCGATCGACTACGCCCTGCGCATGGCAGCGGGAAGGGAGGCCAAGGCAAGGGACTAGCCCCACGAGCGTCAAGAACCATCTGGTAGCGGGGCGGCCGGGAGGCCGGTCGCCTAGGGACTGCTGTCAAAAAGACGGCAGAAAACTGGAAAGGAGAGCAGAATGACTACCGCGATGATCCTTTCGCTCGTCGTTCTCGTCGCCATGATTCTCATGATCATGTTCGATGTGCTCCCGTTTGGTCTGCCGCCTATCGCGGCATGCATCCTCATCGTGCTGCTCGGCCTGGGCGACGTGAGCTACGCCTTCGCCGGCTTCACCAATTCGACGGTGTGGATGCTGGCCTTCTTCATGGTCATTCTCGCGGCCATCCAGAAGACCTCGCTCATCCTCAAGGTCAAGAGCACCATGGCCAGGCTCGTCGAGCGAGGTGGCTTCAAGAGCTACGTTCTGCTCCTCCTGGTTGTCATGCTGGGTGCCTCCATCGTCGGCATGGGCTCGACCGCCTTCTACGTACTGATTTTCTCGCTCGTCGTGACCATGCCTTACAACGAGAAGCTTCCTGGCTCCAAGTTGATGCTTCCGCTGGGCATCGCGTCGAACCACCCGCTCATCCCCATCAACGTGGCCCTGCAGTACGGCGTCGCCATCTCGGTCCTCTCCGCATCCGGCTTCGGCTCCGACAACCTGACCATGCTACAGTTCACAATCGTCTCGCTGTTCCTCTCCGCCGGCTTCCTCGTTTGGGCCATCATTGGATACAAGTTCCTGCCTTCCCACCCCGTGGCCGAGCCCACCGTCGAGAACGCCGCAGCTCTGGCCGACACTGGTGCCGAGCGGATGCCGGCCTGGAAGGAGCGGACGGTCATCATCGCCTTCGTCATCTCGATCGTCGCGATGATGATGGTGGACAGCATCGGTGCCCTCGCCTACATGATTCCCGGTGTCGCCGCCATCGTCATGGTACTCATAGGCGTACTCGACTTCACCGAGTGCCGTGACAACCTGTTCTCGCCCATCATCCTTATGACCGCCGGCGTCATTCCCGTGGCCAACTGCCTCGCCGACACGGGCCTCTCCACCCTCGTGGGCACCACCGTCGCCAACGCCCTCGGGACCAACATTCCCGCGTTTGCAGTCGTCTTCATCTTCGCCCTGCTTTGTTCCACTTTTGCCTGCTTCACCAGCTCGCAGGTCGGCACGGTCATGATTTTTGCGCCGCTGGCCATCGCCGTGTGCCAGGGCATGGGCATCAGCCCCATGGCCGCCGCCGTTGCCGTGACGCTCTCCGGCTGGGCCGGCCACTACATGCCCATCGACGGCCTGCCAGCAATGGCGTTCGGCATGGGCAAGTACACGATGGCGGAGTTCTGGAAGTTCACCATCCCGCAGTACTTCGTCCGTCTGGTCTTCCTCACCGCCGGTGCACTGATAGTCTTCCCTGCCTAGGTTCCAATCCAGTGCCACCCCTCAGCAGCTCCGAGGGGTGGCTCCGTCTGGGCTGCGGCGCTCCGGCGTCGCCAGCCACCACAGAAGCAAAGAGGGGGAACTTCCATGATCGTTGACGACTTCAAGAACATCCGCAGCTATGCGAGCCTGCTTCCCCAGCTCGAGAATGGGCTGGAGGCCATTCGGGACGCTGCCTCCCTGGAGGTCGGGCGCTACGAGTTCGAGGGCGGCCACTTCATGATCCAGGAGGGCGACACCAAACCGCTGGGCGAGGGCACCTTCGAGGCGCACCGCCACTTCATCGACGTCCAGATTCTGCTGGACGGCGAGGAGGAGATCGCCTGGCAGGAGCTGGCCGACCTCACCACCGCGATTCCCTATGACGAGAAGAGCGACAAGGAGCGCTTCGATGGCAGGCGCGACCACCACATGCTGGTGAGCGAGGGCATGTTTTGGGCAGCGTTCCCGCGCGACGGTCACAAGGCCATCTCGCACGTCGACGCTCCCCACCACTACCGCAAGATCGTCATGAAGTTGCCGGTCAGCGCCTAGCGCGAGGAGGGGTCCCATGGCAATCAAGACGCTCGAGAGGCTCACGCCTGACGGACAGGTCTACTACGACAGCGAGATGCAGATCACGGAGGCCTTCGTTAACCCCGGCCCCTGGACCACCGCTCACGGCCCTGGCCTGGTCGAGACCCCCAGGGGCACCATCCTCTGCTGCTGGTTCGCCGGCACCTACGAGGGTGACACCGACATCAACGTCGTGATCTCGCGCCTCGAGAAGGGCTCCGACAAGTGGGGCGAGCCCACGTACGTATCCCATGACGACGACCGCAGCGACCAGAACCCCTCGCTCTTCCTTGCTCCCAACGGCGAGATCTGGTGCATGTACACCTCCCAGCTGGGTCGTCAGCCCGGCAAGGACAACATGCAGTACACCGCCGTGGTAAAGCGCCAGGTCTCCGTCGACGACGGCCTGACCTGGAGCGAGCCCGAGGTCGTCTTCCCGGAGGAGGGCACCTTCTCCCGCCAGCCCATCCAGGTCCTCTCCAACGGCCGTTGGGTCTATGGCAACTGGCTGTGCACCGACTCCGCCTCCGGCCTTGCCGGCGACCCCTCCGCCTTCCAGATCTCTGACGACGAGGGAAGGAGCTGGCGCCAGGTCATGGTCCCCAATTCCGCAGGCCGCGTGCATCCCACCGTCGTGGAGCTCGAGGACGGACACCTCGTGTGCCTGATGCGCTCCCGTGAGGCGGACTGGATCTATCGCAGCGAGTCGACGGACTTCGGTGACAGCTGGACCGAGCCCGTTCCCACCCCGCTGCCCAACAACAACTCCGGCATCTGCGCCGTGAAGCTCGCGAGCGGCCGCGTCGCCGTGGCCTACAACCACTCCAGCGCGCCCCAGTCCTACGGCCAGAAGGGCGCCTGGCCGGGCCTGCGCTGCCCCGTCTCCATCGCGCTTTCCGAGGACGGCTGCAAGACCTTCCCGCTGATCCGCCACATCGAGCGCGGCCAGGGCTACGTGGGCGACGAGAACCGCTCCAACAACATGCAGTACGAGTACCCCTGCATCATGCAGGCCGCCGACGGCATGCTGCACCTTGCGTACGCGTACGAGACCCGCAAGGGCGTGAAGTGGGTCACCCTGAGCGAGGCCGACGTCATGGGAGAGAAGCGCGGCGGCGGCACCTACAACCCCACCTCCGGCGAGGTGGGCGCCCACTAGCCCAAGCGGCTGGCACGGAACCGGTCCTGACGAGATGGCGTGGGCGTCGCCGAGGAGTGGCGCCCGCACCGAGGTGGAGGAGAGGGACATGATCTATGACGGCATGGCTGGCGTCGAGCGCTACGGTGGCCTCTACAGAGGCTTTGACGTGCTCATCGACTGGTTGGGGAAGAACGACTACCGTGCCCTCGAGGCAGGCAGGCACGAGATCCTGGGTGACAGGGTCTTCGCGCTGGCGCAGGACGCCACCACGCGCAGGCGTGGGGACGCGCATTACGAGGCGCACCGTCGCTACATGGACCTCCAGGTGGACGTCGAGGGTCACGAGGCGTTTCTCGTGACCCCGGGAGCGACGGAGCCCCTCTCGCCTTACGACGAGGGGGTGGACAAGCAGTACCTCGATGTGGCGGTGGGAAACGATGACGAGTTCGGCGGGGAGCTGGGCCACGGGCGCTTCGTCCTCTTCGTGGTGGGGGAGCCGCACATGCCCAACCTGGCCCCGGCGGGCATGGAGTCCGGCCCCATACGGAAGGTCTGCTTCAAGATCCTCGCGGACGAGTTCTGGGACTAGGACGAGTGGGTGGGGGCACGGCGCCGGGGCGTGGCTCCCATGCCGCACGTCCTGCCGCGAGAGGGGTGCCCGCACGTCCTGCCGCGAGAGGGGTGCCCGCACGTTCTGCCGCGAGAGGGGCGATGTGGGTGCTTCACCTGCCACTTGGGGCAAGAAGTGGGTGGTTCCGGGTGCTTTTCGCCGAGAAAACCACCCACATCGAGCTTTCCGTGGAACGGTGACGTTCCCGTGGTACGGCGAGTGCCCTCTCGCATGTACAATGTCTTGCTTATAAGGTGCCTGGCACGGCAACCTTGGTGAGCCCTTGCCCCTCCTGGGGAATTATGATCGGGCATCAATCTGCCAGGTGCGTCGCCGTGGCGGCAGGGGGCCGCCACCAGACCCAGGGGGGATAGCAGTGAGAGAGTATCTGGTTCCCGCGCAGGACGTGCTCAAGGAGTGCGGCGCGGACGAGGAGCAGGGGCTCGGTGTCGGCAGGGCCGCCGAGCTCCTGGAGCAGAACGGGCCCAACAGGCTCAAGGAGGCCGAGAAGGACCCGCTGTGGAAGCGCTTCTTCCAGCAGATGGCCGACCCCATGGTCATCATGCTCATCATCGCGGCCGTCATCTCGGCCCTGACGGGCATCGTCCAGGGCGAGGCCGACTTCGCCGACGTGATCATCATCATGTTCGTCGTCGTGCTGAACTCGGTGCTGGGCGTGGTCCAGGAGGCCAAGAGCGAGGAGGCGCTTGCCGCCCTGCAGGAGATGGCAGCCGCCACCAGCAAGGTCGTCCGCGACGGCAAGGTCGTCAGCGTGCCGAGCTCCGAGCTGGTCGTGGGTGACATCGTGATCCTCGAGGCGGGCGACTCCGTCCCGGCGGATTGCCGCATCCTCGAGAGCGCCTCCATGAAGATCGAGGAGGCGGCCCTCACGGGCGAGTCCGTGCCGGCCACCAAGCACGCCGAGGTCATCTCCCTCGAGGAGGGCGCCGACGACGTGCCCCTGGGCGACCGCAAGAACATGTGCTACATGGGCTCCACCGTCGTCTTCGGCCGCGGCCGCGCCGTCGTGGTCGCCTGTGGCATGGATACCGAGATGGGCAAGATCGCCGACGCCCTGGCCCAGGCCGAGGAGGGGCAGACGCCCCTGCAGGTCAAGCTCGACGAGCTCTCGCGGGCCCTCACCATCCTGGTCGTCGCCATCTCGGCCATCGTCTTCCTGACCGGCTTCGTGAAGCACGGCCTGGGCTTCATCTCTGACCTCGGCCTGGTGCTCAACACCTTCATGATCGCCGTGTCCCTGGCCGTCGCCGCCATCCCCGAGGGCCTGGTCGCCGTCGTGACCATCGTCCTCTCGATGGGCGTCACCAAGATGAGCGAGAAGAACGCCATCATCCGCAAGCTCAGCGCCGTCGAGACCCTGGGCTGCACCCAGATCATCTGCTCGGACAAGACGGGCACTCTGACCCAGAACAAGATGACCGTGGTCGAGCACGCGACCGAGGACCTTACGGCCCACGTGCGCACCATGGCGCTGGCCTCCGACGCCAAGTGGGACGACGCCGCTGGCGTGGCGACCGGCGAGCCCACCGAGGCCGCCCTCGTCGCAGACGCCGCCAAGGAGGGTTACACCACCGCCAAGCTGGCCCAGAGCCGCCCGCGCGTGGGAGAGGCGCCCTTCGACTCCGGCCGCAAGATGATGTCGGTGGTGGTCAAAGACCACGACGGCTACGAGCAGCACACCAAGGGCGGCCCGGACGTGGTCTTGGCCCGCTGCACCCGCTATATGAGCGAGGACGGCGTCGTGCCCATGACCGACGAACTGCGCGCCCGGATTATGGAGCAGAACAAGGCCATGGCCGACCGCGCGCTGCGCGTCATGGCCTCGGCGCGGCGCGACTGGGGCAAGGAGATGCCCGAGTCCTTCGAGCCCGGCTTCCTCGAGCAGGACCTCACCTTCGTCGGGCTCTCCGGCATGATCGACCCCGTCCGCCCCGAGGTGAAGGCGGCCATCGAGGAGGCCCACTCCGCCGGCATCCGCGTGGTCATGATCACGGGCGACCACATCGACACGGCCGTGGCCATCGCCCGCGAGCTGGGCATCATCGAGAGCCGCGAGCAGGCGATCACCGGTGCCGAGCTCGACCGCATCTCGGACGAGGACCTCGCCGACGAGGTGGAGCGCTTCGGCGTCTACGCCCGCGTCCAGCCCGAGCACAAGGTGCGCATCGTCGACGCCTGGAAGAAGAAGGACAAGGTCGTCGCCATGACCGGTGACGGCGTCAACGACGCCCCCTCCATCAAGAAGGCCGACATCGGCGTGGGCATGGGCATCACCGGCACCGACGTCACCAAGAACGTCGCCGACATGGTCCTGGCAGACGACAACTTCGCGACCATCATCAACGCCTGCGAAGAGGGTCGCCGGATCTACGACAACATCCGCAAGTGCATCCAGTTCCTCCTGAGCTCCAACCTGGCCGAGGTCATCACGGTGTTCGTCGCGTCGCTCATGGGCTTCACCCTGCTCGAGCCCACGCACCTGCTCTGGATCAACCTCATCACCGACTCCCTGCCCGCTCTCGCCATGGCGACCGAGGGTGCCGAGCCAAACATCATGGAGCGCCAGCCCCGCGACTCGAAGGACGGCATCTTCTCCAACGGGATGGGCCTCGACACCATCGTCCAGGGCACCATCATCGCCGTGCTGACGCTCGGCGCCTACTTCATCGGCCTGGCGACGGAGGGCGTATCCCTGGCCGACGTGGTCGCGGGCAACGGCAGCGGGCTCGAGGGCATGACCATGGCCTTCCTTACGCTCTCGATGGTCGAGATGTTCCACTCGCTCAACATGCGCAGCCGCCGCGAGTCCGTCTTCACCCTCAAGAAGCAGAACTTCTGGCTCTGGGGCGCCTTCGTCGTGGCCCTGCTCCTGACCTTCGTGGTGATCGAGACGCCGCTCTCCGAGGCCTTCGACTTCGCCGAGCTGGACCTCGTCCACTACGCCATCTCGATAGGCCTCGCCGCGCTGATCATCCCGATCGTCGAGCTGGAGAAGGCCATCATGCGCCGCGTCGACAAGGCGAAAGCCTAAGCGTTGGGTCGTCGCAACGACAGAGGCAGGCGTGCCAAGAGGGGCGTCGGCGGGGGCATGGGGCTCCCGTCGGGGCCCCTCTCCCTTGCCGACCTGCCCGACTTCTCCGAGCTGCGCGCAAGCGGACGCCAGGAGGCCGCCTTTGCTGGAATCATGGCCAGGGAGGGGACTGCGGGCGGCCGCGAGGGGGAGGGCGAGCTGAGCCTGGGCTGCGTGGTGCGCCTGGACCGGGGCTTCCCCGTCGTTCTCTGCCGGGAGGGGGCGTTCAGGGCGGAGTTCGCCGTGGCGCTCTCGAAGGCCGGCCGCGTGGATGCCAGCAAGGGGCGCGCCGCGGTGGGCGACTGGGTGGCCCTGCGACGCCCGCCCGCCCATGACATGGGCATAATCCAGGAGGTCCTCCCGCGCGAGAGCGACATCGCCCGCTGGCGCGGTGGCTCTCGGGGCGAGCGCCAGACCCTTGCGGCCAACGTCGACGTCGTCCTCGTCGTGCAGGCCCTGGGGGAGACGCCCGTCCCCTGCGACCGCATCGTGCGCTCTGCCGTGATCGCCTGCGACTGCGGCTGCCGGGTGGCCGTGGTCCTCACCAAGGCGGACAGGGCTGGGTCGTCGCTCCTCTCCCGCGACGTCGGCTCCATCCGCGCGGTCCTGGGCGAAGACGTGCCGGTCTGCGCCAGCTGCTCCGTGGAGCCCGCGACGGGAGGTCGCCCGGGCCTGGAGGCGGCCGCCCTCGCGGCAGGGGCGAGCTGGGGCCTGGGTGGCGTCCTGGAGCTGGTGCCCCGTGGTTCCGTCGCCATCGTCCTGGGCGAGTCCGGGGCGGGCAAGTCGACCCTCCTCAACTCCCTCCTCGGGCACGACTCGCTCGAGACGGGGAGCGTGCGGGCCTCCGATGACGCGGGGCGCCACACCACGGTCGCCCGACGCATGGTGAGCGTCCCCGGAGGAGGGGTGGTCGTGGACGAGCCGGGACTCAGGAGCCTGCCCCTGGTGGGGCACGAAAGGGGCCTTGCTCTGGTCTTCCCCGACCTCGCCGACGCGGCTCGCGACTGCCGCTTCCGCGATTGCACGCACACGCACGAGCCCGGCTGCGCCGTGAGGGCGCTTCTCGAGTCTGGTGCCGTTCGCCGCCCCAAATACGACGCCTACGTCGCCCTCGCGGGCGAGATGCGCTCCTCCCTGGGCGTCCTGGATCCAGACGTGGTCCTCTGACTTTTCTACAAACGCCTGCTCAGACCATAGATGCGCGCAGCTGCCTGCTAGCTATGCGCCAGCTTCGTGCCAGCCCGATTTCCAAGGACGCGAGCGGACCCCTCCTCTGGCGTGACAATTTCCTCACGGGCGAAGTTGCCCTGGGGAAGTCGTCTGGGGAGGGGTTCGCATGTCGCTGAGGTTCAGGGTCGTCTTCGCCTCCGCCTGCGCGGTCCTGGCACTTCTCCTCTGCCACGTCTACGTGCAGGGCGTGCGCGAGGAGGCCGACCGCGCGCGTTCCGACGCCATCGCGCGCTACGGCGGGGAGATCGTGGGGCTGGTGGTGGCGGGGGAGGGCCTGGAGCCTGGGCAGGTTGTTGGCCAGGCGGACGTGGCCGTGCGCGACTGGGCGGCCGCGCTCGCGCCGGAGGGTGCCGCGACCCGGCTGGAGGACGTCGTGGGGCGTGAGGTGAGCGTTCCGGTGGCACGCAACGCCCCGGTTACGGAGCTTGCGTTCAGGAACGCGTCTGACTCGGCCCAGGTTCCCGCGGGACACGTCGGCCTCTCCCTTCCCATCACCGACAAGCTGGGCATCTCGCGCAACGTCGCCGTGGGCTCCCAGGTCATCGCCTATCGCGTGGGCGACACGGGGTCGGAGCTTCTCGCCCGTGACATGCAGGTCATCTCCTCCCCAGGCACCTCTCCCATCGCCGGCTCGGGTCAGTTGGGCCTGGCCGTGCTTCCCGAGGACGTGTCGGCGGTCCTCTCGTCCAGCGCGAAGGGCGACCTGAGGCTGGTGCTCCCCGCGGAGGACGTCCGGGACGGCGAGGGGGCCGAGACGGCCAAGGCCCCGGAGGAGCTCGAGGATCCCGCCGACTCCCCGGCTGTCGAGGGGGTGCGGGCTGGCGGTGAGGAGAAACCGTCCAAGCCAGGTCAGGCGGGTGCCGACAAGGACGGGTCGGACGGGAAGGACGGTGCTGCGGGCCAGGCGAAGGGGGCCGCCCCGGAAGGGTCTGGCCCGGGTCGGGAGAAGGACAGGAAGGGTTAGGTGCGGGCATGAGCGAGCTTTGGTTGGGATGCACGTCACGTGGCAGCAGGGCGGAGGTTGCCCGTGCCCTCAGGTCGGTCGAGCCCTTCGCGGTCCTCTCGTTCGCCGATGACGCGACCGAGATGCGGAGTCGCTTCCGGGAGGAGGAGCCCCAGAGCGTCGGTGCCATCGTGGGGCTGACGGGAAGGGGAGTGTCTGACGTCAACCTCGCCGCGGCGCTGGCCCAAGACGGCCTTGCGAGCGAGGTGGTCCTGGTGGGCAGGCAGGTCTCCGGGTCATTGCGCTCGCGTGCGTCCCGGGCGGGCATCGACCGGGTCATCGACCTGGACGAGCTTGGCACGTCGTCTGGCCGTCCCGGGGGCTCATCAACGTCCAGCGCGAGGGGTCGCGCGGCGGGGTCCCTGGGGCGGCAGGCAGAGGGAGGCCATCCGCTCGGCGCTGGGGATGCGTGCACGTGCGACAACCGTCCTGCGCATGGAGACGCAACGGGCCTTGGCGGGCCCATGGGAGGCTCCGTCCCCGAGTCGGGGCGCGCCGACGGCGTGCCGTCGGGACGCTCGCCCACGCATCGGGAGGGGGTCGGCGCAGCTGGCGGCCGGGGGCAGGGCGAGACGGGCCTGCCTGCCCGTGGCGTGCCCGCGGAGGGAGGCGTTGGGCTACCGGCCGGGGAGCGCGCGCCGGTCCTCGCCTTCGCCTCGGGCAGGGGTGGCGTGGGGAAGACCTCGCTCGTCGCCTCCGCCGCGGCGGTCATGTCGTCCTGGGGGCTGCGTGTCGCCCTGGTCGACCTCGACCTCGGCTGCGGTGACCTGCACACGCGCTTCGGCGTGGGACATCCCGTGGACCTCGCCCGGTTGGCGGGGGAGGTCCCGCCCACGCCCGAGCAGATGGGCCGCGGCTGCGCCCGCTGCATGGACGAGGTGTACCTCTGGGGCCCCTGCGAGCGCCCCGAGACGGCGGAGCTCGTGTCGCCTCTGGTGAGGCCCCTGATCTCGTACCTGAGCTCACGCTTCGACGTGGTGCTGGTGGATGGCCCCGCGGGCTTGAGCGACGCTGCGGCACAGGCGGTGCAGCTTGCCGACCGCCTGGTCTTGGTGCACGACGACCGGCAGGGCGGCCTTGCGGCACTGGGCAGGACGAGCGCCTTGGCCGTGAGGCTGGGCGTCGCCCGCACCCGCATCGTGCGCGTCAGGAACATGGACGACCTGCGAGGGGACGAGGAGGTCGACTTCGCGCGGATCGAGCCCGGGCTCGAGGGCGCACGGCTCTTCAGGGTGCCTGACGGCGGGGAGGAGGCCGAGGAGCTCTTTGCCGCCGGGGAGACCGAGAGGCTCCTCTCGTCCCGCTCGGAGTTCTCTGAGGCGGTCTCGTACCTCATGGCCCAGCTGCTGGCCGAGCTGGGGGCGCTTCCCGACGGGGAGGAGACCAGGCATGCCCTGGAGCTCAAGCCGGGAAGGAGGCGTCGCGGCCTCTTCGGGCTCAGGAGGGAGGTGGGCTGATGTCCGTCCTGCAGATGGTGCGCGAGCAGGAGGCCGCACTCGTCTCGCCCGCCTCCGTACGGGAGGAGCCGCCGCAAGGGGGACTTCGCGGCACTCGCGAGCTCATGGACCTGAAGGAGCGCCTCAAGCGGGAGCTGGTCCGCAGGCTGGGACTCGAGGTGGTGGCGTCCATGGCATCGTCCGCGGACTCCACGCGTGCCAGGGGCGAGCTTTCCGTGGCGTGCCAGGCGATCCTGCGCTCGGGCGACTTCTCCACCCTGGGTCCCCACGAGCGGGGCGAGCTCGAGGGCTGGGTCCTGGACGACATATGCGGGCTGGGTCCCCTCCAGCCGCTCCTCGACGATGACAGCGTGACGGAGGTGATGGTGAACGGCAGGGAGGGCCTCTTCTTCGAGCGGGAGGGGAGGATTCATCCCGCGCGTGCCGTGTTCGACTCGGACGAGCAGATTCTCATGGTGGTGGACCGCATACTGGCTCCCCTGGGCAGACGCTTCGACCGCAACTGTCCCATCGTGAACGCGCGACTCGCCAACGGGGACCGCGTGAACGCCGTGTCGCCCCCCATCGCGATCGACGGGCCCATGGTGACCATCAGGAAGTTCTCCAACCGGATTAGCACGCTTGGGCGCCTCGTCGAGCTGGGGTCGCTGCCCGACTGGTATGCCCAGCTCCTCAGCTGGGCGGTGAGGTTGCGCCAGGACGTCGCCGTGGCGGGAGGAACCGGATCGGGCAAGACGACCCTCCTCAACGCCCTCTCGTGCGAGATACCGCCATCCGAGAGGATCGTGACCATCGAGGACTCCGCAGAGCTCAAGTTCGACTCCCATCCCAACGTGGTCAGGCTCGAGGCACGCACCGCATCCATCGAGGGCTCGGGCGAGATAAGCATCCGCGACCTGGTGAAGAACGCCCTGCGCATGAGGCCCGACCGCATCGTGGTGGGCGAGGTGCGCGGCGAGGAGGCCATCGACATGCTCCAGGCCATGAACACGGGGCACGACGGGTCTCTGACGACCCTGCATGCGGGCACGGCGCAGGAGGCGGTGTTGCGCCTGGTGCTCATGGCGCGCTTCGGGATGGACCTGCCCACCGACATCATCGAGGAGCAGATAGCGACTGCCCTTGACTTCCTGGTCATGTCGCAGAGGCTGCCGGACGGCAGGCGCGTCATCGCCTCGCTCAACGCGGTCACGCGGGAGGGGTCCGGCGGCGTGCGCCTGGAGGAGGCGGTCCGCTTCGACGAGGCGTCGCGCTGCTGGAGCTTTGGCTTCGAGCCTGCGTTCGTGGGCCGGGGCCTGGAGGAGGGGGTCTTGGACGAGGGGGAGGTGGCGCTTTGGAGGCGGCGTATGTCCTTGGCCTAGGTGGCTGCGCGTGGCTTGGGAGCTTCGCGCTCGTGGGAGGCGGGCTGCCTCGTGCGCGTGCGGAGGGCTGGAGGACCCGACGGCTCAGGCGCCTTGCCGGAGTCGCGGCCGAGCGCCTGGCCACCCTCCCCCTGGTCCACCTCCTGGCCGGGAGGGATGACTGGGGCCTTGCCGCAGACGAGTTTGGCGGCCTCGTGGCCCAAGGTGGTCTTGTGACCTCTCGCGAGGGGTCCTGCGCGCTGCTTCTCACGGGCGGCTTCCTGGCAGGCGTCGTCCTCGCCCTCCTCTTTGGCACCTGGCTGGCGCTGCCCCTGGCTGCGCTCTTGCTTGCCGTGGGCGTCCCCCTCTTGGCGCAATCGACGCGGAGGAGGAGGGAGAGGGAGCTCGCGCAGGCCATGCCGGGGGTGTTCCGCACCCTCGCCATGGCCCTGGCTTCGGGCGAGACGCTCTCCCAGGCCATTGACTACCTGGGGTCGAACAGCCCCGACGTCGTGGCACCGGCCTTCGCTCGCGTCTCGCTGAGGCTGCGCTGCGGCATCTCGGTCGAGGGGTCGATGGACGCGCTCCGCGAGGAGCTCGAGGCTCCCGGCGTGGGCCTTCTCGCCACGGCCCTCACCATCTCGCAACGCACGGGCAGCCCGCTGAGGGAGCTCTTCGAGCATGCGGCGCAGATGGTCGAGCGCCAAGGGGAGTTCCAGAGGCTGCTCGCGGTCAAGACCGCCCAGGTAAGGCTCTCCGCCCGCGTGGTGTGCGCGTTGCCGGCGATTCTCATCGGGGTGCTCTCGCTCGTGTCTCCCGACTTCCGGTCGGGGCTCGCCACGCTCTTCGGGGCAGGCTGCGTGCTGGTCGCCGCAGGGATGGACGCCCTCGCGCTGCTCATCATCCGACGCCTGATGAGAGGGGTGCTCTGATGGCTGGAATCGCCCTGCACGGCGCGGTGGCACTCCTCGCCTTCGTGGCCTGCCTTCTGCTCCTGGGGCCACCGCATGCCGGTCGCAGGGGGAGGGGGGCGGCCCGTGCGCCCTCTGCCCGTGGGCCGGCGCTCGTTGCGAATCGACTGCTGGAAGTCGTGGAGGGCTATGGACCCGTGGCGAGGGCGAGGGTACAGGCGGGCAGCTCGAGGGTGCGGATGGGCTGCCTCCGCGAGATGCCCTCGATGCTCGATGTGGTGACCTTGGGACTGCTCTCCGGGCTCTCGTTCGATGCGTCGCTCGAGCTCTACTGCCAACGTTACGAGGGCCGGCTTGCGGGCGCGCTCTCGTCCGCCCTCACCTCCTGGCGCATGGGCGTCAGCTCGCGCGAGGCGGCCCTGAGGGCGATGGCGGACGAGCTGGGGGTCGATGCTCTGGGAAGCTTTGCCCAGACGGTCGCCCAGGCCCTCGCCTTCGGCTCGCCTTTGGCCGACGCCCTCGAGGGGCAGGCTCAGGCGATCAGGGACGAGCAGCGCTCGCAGGTGGAGGAGGAGATCGAGCGGGTCCCGGTGAAGATGCTCGTCCCCTTGGGGACCCTCATCGTCCCGGCGATGCTCCTGGCGATACTGGGGCCGCTCCTCGGCTCCTCGCTCGTGTTGGGTCATTAGCTGCGCCCCAGTCGGGGGCAGGGAAGAAAGGTGGAAGAGATGCAGGGACTTGGCGTGTGGGTTGCTGGCTTGGCGGTTCGGGCCCGCGAGCTCGTCGCAAGCGAGGACGGGCAGGGGACGACCGAATACGCGATCCTCGTCGGCGTCCTGGTGGTCATAGCCATTGTGGCCATCGTCGCTTTTCGCGGGAAGGTACAGGAGCTCTGGACGGCCATCTCGGACGGCATCAACTCGCTGTGACGAGGAAGTCCCACCTGCGCCGCACGGGCAGGACGGTCCTGGTGGCGTCCTGCCTCCTCGCGGCAGCCGTCATCGTGGGGGTCCCACGGCTCTTGGAAAGGGGAGGTGTCCCGGGCGACGCCGTCCTGCGACAGGTGGGAGGGCACGGTGAGGGTGATGCCGAGGGCACTCGTCGTGGCGGTGACGGGTCGCCCGCGCCTCCGAGTGGCATGTGGCCGGATGGCAAGGCCGAACCAGGTATGTCCGTCGGGAGCGGGGGCGGCGACGGGGGCCAAGTGGGCCAGGGGAATGCCGACGTCCCTCGGGAGGGAGGGAGCCATGTCCTGGTCCATGGCTCCCGTGACGTGCCCGACTTGGCCGGGGAGCTGCTCGGGAGGTATCGCGAAGGGGGTGGTTGCGTGCTCGTCAGCGCGGGTTATGCCGACCTTTTGGGAAGGGTCTGGGTTTGCGTCGTGCAGGGCGATGGTTGGGTGGACGTGTGCGAGGTCTCTGCGGCGCCTGGCGGTGGGTGCAGGGAGGCGGTCACACGGCTGAGGGCGGACGAGTGGGGGGAGGGGGTCGATGCGTTGTGAGGCTCGGCTTTTCGGGGGCCGTGTTCGTTCTGCCCGGTCCGCCCGCTCGACGTTCAGGGGGACGGGGGCTTGCGCCAAGGCTCTTCTGTTGGGCACGTGTGGCCAGTCGACGGTGGAATACCTGCTCGTCACCCTGGCGTTCCTTGTCCCCACGCTCGTCCTCGCGGCCGTCTGGAGACAAGCGAGCGGCGGCGGGCTCATGCGCGGAGCCCTCGACGCGGCCTCCCACGGCTTCGGCGCGGGAGGGCTCGTCGCGGCACTCCAGGACGTCCTCCTCTATTGAGGAGCCGGGAGGGAGGGGCGCCTTGGATGGTGTCACGGCCGGCTTCGTCCCCGTCGTCCCGTACTCGGCCTCTGGGCAGGCGACCGTCGAGGCGGCGGTCCTGCTGCCCTCCCTGATGCTCATCCTGGCCATCCTGCTGGAGCCCGCCTGCCTTGGCTACTCGCTGGTGGTCATGCGGTCGGCGGCCGCGGAGACGGCCCGCGTGGCGCTCACCAACCATGGGTCCGACCTCGACGGGTGCAAGGCCTTCGCGCTGCGCAGGCTCGCCGCGGTGCCCGACGTTCCCCTCTTTCACGTGGGAGGGGAGGAGGGCTGGGAGGTTAGCGTGTCGAGCTCCGGCGGCCGGGTCGAGGTGGGCCTGCGCGGCCATGCGAGGCCGCTTCCCCTCCTCGGGGCGGCGATGGCGCTTGCGGGCAGGAGCGACGGACGGGGAGTGGTGCTCGAGGCAAGGGCAAGCGAGGGGCTGAGGCCATCGTGGTTGGGAGGGAGCTATGCGAGTTGGCAGACCATCTGGGACTAGGGGAGAGGAGCTGCCGAGCCCTCTCGCCATCTTCGTGCGGGACGACGGCGGCTATACCACGGTGGCGGTGGCCGTTGCGCTCCTCGTGAGCCTCTCCCTCGTGTTCTCCCTCGCCACCCTCGAGTGGGCCTCCTCCCGCTCTGCCGACGTGCAGGCGGTGGCCGACGCCTCGGCGCTCGCCGGGTCAAACGTGGTGGCGGCGTATTCGACCGTCGCCCAGGTGGTGGACGCCTGCGTCCTGAGCATGGGGCTCCTGGGCTCCGTCATCTGCGCCTCCGCGCTCGTCATAGCCGCCATACCTCCGCTCCAGGCGATGTCGACGGGGGTGTTTGCTGCGGGAAGGAAGGTGCTCGACGCGAGGCGCGGCTTTGCGCGCAGCGCCTCGGAGGGCCTCTCTCGCCTGGAGGCGGCCCTCCCCGCCCTGGTCATGGCGAACTCCGCGTCCTGCGTGTCCGCCAACTCCAAGGGTGACGTGCGCTACGTGGGGCTCGCCGTCCCCTTTCCCCAAAAGAGCGAGTCCGACTTCTCCGGGCTCGACGACGGGCTGGACGCCGAGGAGATGGAGGAGGATGCCAGGAGGCTCGCCGAGGCGTCCGCTCGGAAACAGGCCGCCCACGAGCGTGCCGAGGCGGCAAAGGAGAGGGCCTGGCGAGCGGACAACGTGGACGACCCCTATTGCCTGAGAAGTCGGGCCGAGCGGCTTGCGGGCCTGTCCGGAGGGCAGAACCCGTCCTATCCGGAGCCCTCGTCATGGCGCTTCGACTTCGCGCGGCTCCGCAGCGCTAACTACTACTTGACCCGTTGGTCGGCAGAGGGCGAGACGGGCTCGGACGCGGACGAGCTCCAGAGGTCCTGTGCGCGCAAGGCCTTCTTTCGCTACGCCTACGAGCGGACATCGGAGGCGCATTGTGACGAGTCGGAGGAGGGCTGCTCGATCGACCTGCCCGAACTCCCCCATACCACGGCGGGGGTCAGGGAGACGACCCTGTACACCGACGTCGTCTGGCCGTGCACCATCGAGGATGGCGTGAGGACGCTGCACTGCTCGCTCGACTGCCCCGGTGCCCGGGGTCCCTATGCGGGCCTTGCGAGCCTCGCGGACATCGACGAGGGGTCTGCCGCCGTCTGCCCCGACTGTCGCATGGACGCGGTGGCCATGGGCAACGTGGCGGACGCGTCCACCAACATATCGAACGGCTACGAGCACTACTGGAGAATCGTCGTGGAGGCCTCGCGCGAGTACCAGGTGGCAAGGGACGAGGAGGTCCAGGCAGAACGGGAGATGCAAGAGATTGCGGAGCGTGCGGACGGCGCGTTCGAGCGCGCCATGAAGCTGCTCTCGGTGGGGAGGCCGAGGCTCTGCCCTCCCGGCGCCTACGGATGCATGGCCGTGGTGTCTCGCCCGGACCTCACCCCCGTGCCGGCGGGGATCTCGCACTTCTCCTCCGAGGGAGAGCTCCCCCGTGGCGCCGCCGTCTCTGCCGCCACCCTTGCCCCGGACGAGGGGACCGACGGGCACAACGTCCTCTCGAGCGTGTTCGAGGGCGTCACCCGTTCGGACGGGGGCCTGGTGCTCGACCTCGTGGGTGGCATCATGGGCATCTGGGGCAGGCTGCTCGTCTCGTATGGCTCGTCCTACGAGAGCGTCTCGGGGGTCGCGGATGACGTGCTGGACGGCATAGGGGGCGTGTTCGGCGAGAGGGTCGCGTCGTGGCTGCGCAAGAAGATCTCTGCGACGGTGACGTCTGCGGGCTTCGAGCCAGCGGACATGAGGCTGCGAAAGCCCGTCTTGGTGAACAGCCAGCAGGTCTTGGACCGGGCAGGGCTCGAGAGGGTCGGCAAGGTGAGGGAGCTGGTGCAGGCCCTGCCGATGGAACCCAGGGAGCTCTTGGGCCGCTGTGCGCAGATGGTCTCCGACGAGCTTGGGGACAAGACCTTCACGGTTGCCGAACTGCCCGTTCCCGGCATGGAGGGCACCACCATCCCCCTGACCATAGACCTGGCCACGATTTTGGGGGCGCTGACATGAGGGTGGCATGGACATGGGCCGGGGCGAGCGACGCCGGAGTGTCGCGAGGCGAGGCGGGGCAGATGGTCGTCGAGCTCGCGGTGCTGCTTCCCATTGTGATCGCGGTGGCCCTCGTCGCATTCAACATGGTCCGCTTCCTGCAAGCCTGTGCGGCCTTCGACAGGGTCGCGCCCGACTGCGTCATCGCGCACGGGGTGAGTCCCGCGAGGGAGCAGGACGTAGCGTCTGCCTGCGCGCAGGTGAGGGCGGCGATCGAGGACGGGCTCCCGGTATCTGGCTGTGAGGTGGCGGTCAGCTCGGGGGACCTAGGTCCTGCGCCAAGGGGGAAGGGGGTGTCGTTTCCCGTCTCGCCCCTCCTCACCACGTTCACCTGCACCCTCTCGTACCGTCCCTGGCCGAGCTCCTTCTCGATGGCCGGGATCGACCTGAGGGTCCCTGCGTTCCTGCGGCACGAACGCTCCATCACCGTCGACCGCTTCAGGCCTGGGGTGGTGGTGTAGGTGAGGGGGATGGTAGGGCGCATGGTGGGGGCACGACTCGCGGATGGGACGACACTGGGCCGATTCGAGCTCAGGGAGCGCTTCTGTGAACGGGCACGGGGGCTCTTGGGAACGGGGCCTGACGCCATGCCCATCGTGATCATGCCCTGCCACTCGATCCACTGCGTGGGCATGCGCTACGCGATAGACGTCGCGTTCTTGGACGGGGGAGGGAGGGTCCTCCTCGTCCGGAGGGCCCTGCGCGCCGGGACGATTCTGTGCTGCCACGGTGCCGCGGCCGTGCTGGAGAGGCCTGCGGGCTCGAGGCCATGGCCTCTCGAGGGCAGTCATGTCGAGCTGTTCGATTTGTCGGGAGGGGAATCCCGACCCAAGAGGAAGGTATCTGAGCATGGATGAGTACGGAACCACTTCCTTGGCGCTGGAACCACCCGTCCAGCCCGAAGGCCAGGGCGAGACGACCAAGCGCTGTCCCCGCTGTGGCATGGAGCTCTTCTCGGACATGGACGTCTGCTACGGTTGCCTCTTCGACTTCTCCCGTGCGGGCTCGTCAGGTCCGGACCTGCCCCCACAGGACGACCTGGACGAGCCTCGGGGCTGGGACGAGGGGATGCCACCCTTCGAGCTCGAGGAGAATGGCAGGACGCTCGAGCTGTCCGGCATGCCCATGGGTGCCAGGACCAGCGGGATCCCGTCGGTGTGGGTCAGGGGCAGCGAGCTCGAGGTAGTGGTGCCCATCCCCGAGGATGGCCTCAACGTGGGGCGCTTGCCCTCGAACGACGTGGTGCTGCATTCTGCCGCGGCCTCGCGTCGTCATCTGCGGGTGTCCCTCGTGTCGGGGGGCGCCGTGGTCGAGGACCAGGGTTCGACGAACCCCGCCATGTTGCGTGGGCGCGCGGTGGACGACCTCGCCCGCATGCAGGTCGGCGACACCTTGGACGTGTGTGGGACGCTCCTCACGCTCGTTGGGCCCGTTCCCTCATGAGCGACGGCGATGGGTGGCGCATTCCGCTTTGGTATCCTCTTACGGAGAGGGCTTCCAGGGCCCTCCCCCGAGACGGATCGGAGGGAACCATGTCGCTTCCCCGCAGCCATGCCCGCAAAATGCGGGTCCATGCCGTATTGCTTGCCGCGATTGCCCTGGTCGTTGCCGCGGCATTCCTGCCCCTGCGAGCACTGGCAAAGGACTACGCCATCACGCGCGTGGACATAGACGCCACCGTGGCGACGGACGGCAGCCTCTCGGTCACCGAGGACCGCATCTACGACTTCGATGGCTCGTTCCATGGGGTGTACTGGAAGATTCCCAAAGGGGAGTACGAGGGCAGGGAAGTGCAGGTGACCATCGGCGAGGTGGGCCTCGTGACCGACGGCTCCTTCGAGTCCTTCACCATGTCGAGCTCGGGCGACGACGGCACCTACACGGTGACCGACTACGGCAGCTACCTCCAGGTGAAGCTCTATTCGGCGCACGAGGACGAGTCGGCCACCTTCCGCATCAACTATGTCGACTCCCAGCTCGCACGTCGCTACGCCGACACCTCCGAGCTCTACTGGAAGTTCGTCTCGGATGGCTGGGACGTCGAGTCCCAGAACGTTCGCTGCGTGGTGCACCTACCCGTGCCCTCTGGCCAGACGGTGAGCGCGGGCGATAACGTGAGGGTCTGGGGGCACGGCCCCCTCGATGCCAGCGTGTACGTCGTGGACGGCAACGTCGTCTACAGCGTGCCAGGCGTGGGAAGCTCCGAGTACGCCGAGGCGCGCGTCGCCTTCCCGTCCGAATGGCTCTCTGACGCGACTGCCTCGAGCGAGGCGAGACTCGACTACATCACCTCGCAGGAGCAGGGCTGGGCAGACGAGGCCAACGCTAAGCGTGCGAAGGCCCGGGCGATCTCGTATGGGCTTTCGGGCTTCGGGGGCCTTGCCGCCATCGCGTCCTGCGCCTATGCGATATCCAGGCGCCTGAGGTACAAGGAGACGCACAAGCCCCAGTTCGACGACAAGTACTTCCGCGACGTCCCCTCCGCAGACCACCCCGCGGTTCTGGGGGCTCTCATCAAGGGCGGCACTCCGCAGCAGGAGGACCTCACTGCGTCACTCATGCGTCTCACCGACCTTGGGATGGCAAAGCTCAGCATGGTGAAGACGAGCCGCAAGGGCCTCTTTGGCCGGACCCACCAGGACAGCGAGTACCGGCTCGAGCTCACTCCCAACAACGTGGGCCGTTCCATCGCTCGTACCAAGGGGCCAGGCGAGGCACAGGCGCGACGCATCGACGAGGACACCATAAAGTTCCTCTTCCGCAAGATTGCCCCAAAGGGCACGCGCAGCGACTCGACCACCCTCTACTTCTCCGAGATTGGTGACGTTGCAAAGTCAGATGCCGAGACATACAGGGACGCATACGAGGACTGGGAGACGACCGTGGAGGCCTGCCTCACGGAGCGCCGCTTCTCCGAGGACGAGCATTCGAACGGTCGTGTGGGCCTGGCGCTCTTTGGCGGCATTGACGTCATCCTTGCCGTGGGCCTGGCGTTTCTCATGCTGATCGGAGAGGTCGCGGGGACGTGGGGGCTGCCCGCGGCCGTCCTCCTTGCCGTCGCAGGAGTCTTCTCGATCTGGAGCGCCCGCGGCATGGAGAGCCTCTCTTCCGAGGCGATCGAGCTCAAGGCGAAGCTGGAGGCACTCAGGCGCTGGCTCCTCGACTTCACCCGCCTTGAGGAGGCCATTCCCCAGGACGTGGTCCTCTGGAACCAGCTCCTGGTCCTGGCTGTCGTCCTCGGTGTCTCCGAGGAGGTCATCAAGCAGCTCAAGATCGCCGCACCACAGATTCTCGAGGATCCCCAGATCATGCCTGTGTACGGTTGGTATCACACCGAGCCCGGCCTGGGCAGGCCCGTCGCGGACTTTGGCGAGAACATCTCGCATGCCCACCAGGTCAGCACCGCCGAGCTCGCCAGCTCGTCCTTCAGCGACGGCGGTGGAGGTGGTGGCGGGTTCTCCGGTGGTGGCGGAGGCGGCTTCGGCGGAGGCGGCGGAGGCGGCGCCTTCTAGTCGGGAACCTTCACGAGAAGGAGATTCGAGAAATCCGTTGACGGCTTGGGATTCTTTGCTATATTAAACAGGCTTGCAAGCGCAAGCGCTTCGGCTGGGTAGCTCAGTTGGTAGAGCAGGGGACTGAAAATCCCCGTGTCAGGGGTTCGATTCCCTTCCCCGCCACCATAAAAAAGGCCCGTCTACCTGCGTGAAGGTAGACGGGCTTTCCTGTTGGGTGGGTATCTGTTCCTTGCGGTGTCCCATGCAAGCGCGTACACCTTCGCGCGCCTCCCGCATGCCAAATCGCGCGGGGTGCGCTAAGGCGACGTGACCGAATGGTTTCCCGACTGTGGCTTTGCCAAGGCGCGCTTCTCGAGGGTGCTAGCCTTTGCCCGCGGGATCGGTTTGTCGGTGATGCGCAAGGGGGCGCAATGGCTTCAAAAGAGGGGGGCAATGGCACCGTGGGTCGACGGCTTGCGCACGTGTTTCCCCATGCGCTGCCCGTCGTTCTCGCCTACCTGGTCATTGGGATCCCTTGTGGCGTGCTCGAGGCGCAGATTGGCTTCGGTCCCCTCCTCGCCCTCGCCTTCTCGTCCACCTTCTATACCGGCGCAGGCCAGTTCGTGCTGCCCCAGATGGTCCTTGCTGGGATGCCGCTTCCCACGACCATTGCGAGCATCGTGCTGGTGAGCTCGCGACAGCTTCTCTACTCGGCGGGACTTGCCCCCTACCTGGGCAAGGGTTCGCGCCTTGACGCGTTTGCGCTTGCGGCGACTGTCACGGACGAGTCCTTCGGCGTCAACCTCGACCGCTTTGCGGGAGATGCCGGCTGGGACGTTCGCGACGGCCTTCTCCTCAACCTCCTCTGCATGTCCGCGTGGGCGCTTGCCAATGCCGCAGGCGTGCTCGTAGGTGGCATGGTGAGCCTACCCACCGCGCTCATGTCATTTGGCATGACCTCGATCTTCGTGTGCCTGCTCCTGGGGCAGCTGCATGACGGGTCCACCTACGTCGCGGCCCTTGTCTCGGCACTCCTCGTCCTCGTCTGCAAGCTCGCTGACCTCCAGGGCGCAGCCGTGCTCCTCGGCGCCGCCGGTGGCGTTGTCTGCGGGCTTGCCTGGCAGGCCTGGGGCCGGAGTGGGGGTATCCGGTCATGAGCGCCTCTCAGATCGCCCTCACTTGGGCTGTCACCTTTGCTGCCATCCTCTCCTTCAGGACGTTGCCTCTGCTGCTCCTGAGGGGAAGGAGCCTCTCGCCCCGTGTCGGGGAGGCGCTCGGACTCATACCGGCCGCCGCCTTCGCCGGTTTGGTGGCAAACGACCTCCTCGACCCCTCGGCCATCGCGCGCGACCCGCTGGCAGCGGCGTCCGGGCTGGTCGCCGCCGTCATCGTCGCAATCGTGGCGCGTAGGACGAAGTCCCTGGTCCTCTGTGCCGCAGTGGGCATGTTGGCGTATGCGTTGTTGGGCCTTCTCGCCTAGCCCTTCGAGACGGGCGAGAGGATTCCCCTGCAGTCCTGCTGAGCACGCCGTTGCGCACAAGCAAATTATCCAGCACGCTGTTACGCACATTGGCGGTATCTGCCAACTGCGTGCGCGATGCGGCGAATGTGCGCAACTGCGTGCGTGGTGCTGCGACTGTGCGCAACTGCGTGCGTGGTGCTGCGACTGTGCGCGATGGCGTGCTAGGCGTCTGGGGGCGTGTGCAACGGCGTGTGTGGTGCTGTAGCGAACACGCAAACGTGTGCGGCAGCGTGCAGGATGTTGCAGCTCGCACGCTCGAACGCGACCGCCCGCCTCGCGGCGCGCCGTCTCCAGCTAGTAGCGCACGCGGAAGCCGACCTCTCCGGGCACGGGCTCGAGCTCGACCTTCGAGTCGATGCGATAGTCGATTGGGTAGCGGGCGTATGCGTTCGAGAAGCGCCCGAAGAACTCAGATATGGCGTCGTCCGTCCCCTGGAGCTCCATGCTCACGCTGCCGTCGTCCTCGTTCCTGACCCAGCCCGTGCAGCCCGACTCGCCGGCCACGTGCTGGGAGGTCCAGCGGAAGCCGACGCCCTGGACCTCTCCGCGAAACACCAGGCCCAGCCGTCTCGTCCCCTCGGGCAGGGGACCCTTCTCCCTGCCGTTCCGCCTCCGCAGACCAAAGCCAAGCATGAGGCAGCCCCCCCGTTCGGACGTCCAAAACCCTTGGGCGTACAATACCATCAGTAGGTTCCGCCGTGTCCGCTCGACGCCGGGCACGGCCCCAGGCCCACCCGCGCCGAGGAGGATGCATGCCAGCGAAGTTCAACCTGATGACGGATTCGCCCTGCGACTTCACGCAGCAGATGGTGGAGGACTCCGGCATACGCTGCCTGCACTTCAGTTACACCGAGGCCGGCCGTGAGGGCGGGCTCAGCGGCGAGGACGACCTCTTCCAAAGCCGTGACCCCCACAGCTTCTACGAGGAGATTCGCAAGGGCGCCTGCCCCATGACCTCCCAACCCTCCCAGCTGGAGTTCGAGCGCGCCTTCCGCGAGGCGGCGGAACTCGAGCTCCCTACCGTCTACCTCTGCTTCTCGAGCGGCATCTCGGGCTGCTACGAGGGGGCCCAGACGGCGCTCGCGCGTCTGGAGGAGGAGGTGGGCCACAGCCTGCCCATCAGCATCGTCGACCTCAAGCTGGGATCGACGGCGCAGTACCTCTTCGTGGTCGAGGCGATCCGCCAGCGTGACAAGGGCCTCACGGCAGACCAGATGGTCCGCTGGGCGGAGGAGGCGCGCTACTTCGTGCAGACCATCTTCATGGTGGACGACCTGGACGCCCTGCATCGCGGCGGGCGCGTTCCCAAGTCGGTCGCCGTCTTGGGCGGGGCCCTGGACGTGAAGCCCCTTCTCACCTTTGACCTCGACGGGGCGCTCAGCGTCATCGGCATCTCGCGTGGGCGCAAGAAGGGCCTGCGCAAGCTGGCTTCCTTCTACGAGCGGAACCACAACGACGACCTCTTCTCCAACGTGGTGGCCATCGGCAATGCCGACTGCCCCCGCGACGCCGACCGCCTCGCGGACATCATCCACAAGGGCAACGACTCGGCCGTCACCATGATCTCGACCATAGGGCCGACCATCGGCTGCCACGTCGGCCCCGGCATGGTCTCGTGCTGCTTCTGGGGAGAGGACCGCCGCCACGGGGCGTCGGTGGCAGACCAGATCTCACGGAGCGTCCGAGACCAGTAGCGCGGACGCCGGGCGGCCGCGCCACCACGTCATGGGGCGCGCCGTCCGGCACGAACGTCAGATACGGCGCGCAGGGGAGCGCACGCAACTAGGAGGACACATGAACGCCAGCAGAAGAGACTTCCTCGCCCTCTCGGCCGTAACCGCAGGCCTGGGCCTCGCCGCCTGCGCGCGTCCCGGCGGGCAGACGGGCGACCAGGCCACTGACCAGCAGCAGGAGCAGCCCTCCGTCGTTCTCGAGGAGTTCGAGGGGCTGGCACTCAAGGACGACGCCTGGAAGCACGACGCTGCCAACGACTGCTACTACCAGCTGGGCGTCAAGTACTGCTTGAAGCCCGGCAGCGAGTCCTACGAGTCCCTGGCCATCTTCGTGCCGGGTGCCTACTTCGACGCGCAGAAGTCGGGCGAGAGCTACAAGTGCACGGTGAAGCAGGACGCCACCCTGGCCGGACTCACCCCCAAGACGGCGCCCGTCGTCATGCCTGTGAACTCCGCCCGCCTCAACGCCCAGGCCTGCCCCACTTCCTACTCCTACGACGGCCTGAGCCGCTACCTCTCTGCCGGCATGGTGTACGTCTATGCGGGCTTCCGCGGTCGCTCCGCGGGAATCGCGAGCGACTCCCAGGACCTCTATCCGGGCGGCGCACCCTGGCCGGTCGTCGACCTCAAGGCGGCCGTGCGCTACCTGCGCTACAACGCCTCCAAGCTCCCCGCCAACCTGGACCGCGTCTTCGTCGCGGGCTACGGCGCGGGCGGCGGCGTCTCGGCGGTCCTCGGTGCGGGCGGGGACTCCGCGCTCTACCAGAAGTACCTGGAGGCCATCGGCGCCGTGACGCACGACCACGAGGGCAACGCGGTGTCCGACGCCATCTGCGGCTCCGCCTCCTGGTGTCCCGTCACCTCCTTCGACACCGCTGACGGGGCGTACGAATGGATGATGGGCCAGTTCTCCACCACGGGGACGCGCAAGGAGGGCAGCTGGACCGCCCAGCTCTCGCACGACCTCGCCGACTCCTACGGTGACTATGTGAACCAGCTCGGTCTGACGGACGGCGAGGGCAACGCCCTCGGGCTCGAGGAGACCTCGGACGGGAGCTACCTTGCGGGCGAGTACTACGACCAGCTGCTAGGTTGCATCGAGGACGGTGCGAGCAGCTTCCTCTCCAGCACTGAGTTCCCCTACACCTACACGCCTGCCCGCATGTCCGACTCCTGCTTTCCGGGCGACCCCAACCTCGCCGCCTCGGGTGCGGACGAGATCGACGCCCTGAGCTCCGCCGGCTCCACGTCCACGACCTCTGGTGCGGGCACGTCCGGGACGGGCGGAGATGGTACGGGGGCGGAGTCGTCTTCGGCCGGATCCGCGTCTACCACCACGTCGGCCACCGGCGTCTCCCAGGTGCAGTCCACGGTCTATGAGTCCCTGGGTAGCTACCTCTCTGCCCTCAACTCGGACTCGCGTTGGATCACCTACAGCAGCTCGCGCCAGACCGCGCGCATCACGGAGCTTTGGGACTTCGTCGCGAAGTGCCGCCCGGTACAGAAGGAGGTCTGCGCCTTCGACGCGCTGGACCGCTCTACCATGGCGAACCAGCTCTTTGGCATCGACGCCGAGTCCACCCTCCACTTCGACCGCACGGTGTCGGACCTCCTGGCCAATAACCAGGTGAGCTACGCGACCTTCGAGGGCTGGGACGGCAGCTACGTGAGCTCCTGGAGCGCGGACGTCGTGAAGAAGGACGCCTTGGGCGTGAGCATGGCCGACCGAGTCCAGTCCATGAACCCGCTGTACCACATCTGTGGCAGCTACGAGGGCTTCGGCCAGGCTAAGGTCGCCCCACACTGGCGCATCAACACGGGGCTCTTCCAGACCGAGTCCGCGCTCTGTGGGGAGCTCAACCTCGCGCGCGCCCTCTCGGCCTACGACGGCGTCAGGGACGTCGCCTTCACCCCGGTGTGGGGGAGGGGCTACGAGCTCGCCGAGGCCTCGGGAGACCCGCAGGACAGGCTTGTCGCCTGGGTCCTCTCCTGCCTGGAGTCCGAGGCTGCCGCCGTTCAGGCAAGTTAGGCTATCGCCGAGAAGGAAACAAATAAAGATACGGCTACCCTTACCTGAGTGCAAGAGTAAACAGAGCAGAATTTGAGATTTTCTCCCCTTCCGTGATAGACTCGAAGAAGCCGAACACGGAAGGGGTGCCATCTGCATGTATGAGGTAGGGGAGTACATCGTTCATCCGGGCCAGGGCGTCTGCAGGGTGGATGAGGTGGTCGATGACCCCCAGCCCAGCTATCAGCTCATGCCCGTGGGCGTGAGGCATCCCATGCGCATCAGCTTCCCCATTGCGAGCGAGTCGCGCCTGCGCCCCGTCCTCACCCACGACGAGGCGATGACCCTCATCGGCGAGTATCCCGACCTGGACGTCGTGGAGCTCGGTCCCAACAACAACGCCATGGAGGAGCACTTCAAGAACAAGATCCGCCGCGGCAGCTGTCGTGACTCCGTGCGCGTGGCGAAGACCTTCCGCCACCGCATCGCGCAGGTCAGGGCCAACAACAAGAAGCCGCCCGTGGCGTACGAGCGCATCCTCAAGCAGGCGCGCGAGCGCTCCCTGCAGGAGCTTGCGGTGGCCTTGGACTCCACCAAGGAGGACGTGCAGCAGCTCTTCGCCCAGCGCGAGGAGGCCGCCACGGCCTAGGTTACGCTTGTGCTCCCGCTTGGCCCGTCCGGCCGGGACGGGGGCGGGACTGCCATACAATGGTACGACGCAGAACCAGCGTGGGCGCCGATGCGGTGCCCACGCGCTCTTTGAGGGGAGAAACACCACATGGCGGTAGCAGATGAAGCCTCCAAGTCCCGTGCCATCATCACCGTCCTGGGCAGCGACCGCCCGGGCATCGTGGCCGCGGTCACGGCGGCGCTCGCGCATCACGGCGCAAACATCCTGGACATCTCCCAGACGATCCTGCAGGGTACCTTCACCATGACCATGCTGGTCGACCTGGCCGACTCCAAGGTCGACTTCTCCGCGCTCCAGGACGAGCTGAGCGGCCTCTCGGGCGAGCTGGGCGTGCAGACCAACATGCAGCGCGAGGAAGTCTTCAACTTCATGTACCGCCTCTAGCGCGGCCAGCCGCAGCGGCGCCCCCGCGCGCAATGGCGGCAGACGAGAGGAGCGTGGAAAGAGACATGCCCAAGAGTCCCCTGACGCATCGGGCTAGGAGCTTCCTCACCTCGAAGGACACCTCCGCCCTGAGCCACATAGCCGACGCCTACCCCATGCCCTCCGAGGGGCTGGGGCGTCCCGCCGCGTCCGATGGCCTCTACGAAGGCATGCAGCGTGCGGACAGGCTCCCGGACGAGCTCTACGAGCGCTACGACGTGAAGCGCGGCCTGCGCAACGCCGACGGCTCCGGGGTGCTTGTGGGCCTCACCACCATCTCGAACGTGCATGGCTATAACAAGGTGGACGGGCGCCTCGTCCCCGACCGCGGGGACCTCAGGTACCGTGGCTACTCCATCTCGGACCTTGTGGAGGGAAGCCACGCCGACGACCGCTTCGGCTACGAGGAGGTGGCCTACCTCCTCCTCTCCGGTGTCCTGCCCACTCAGGCGGAGCTCGACGACTTCCGTGCGCGCATCGACTCCCGCCGACAGCTGCCCGAGGGCTACCTGGACATCTTCCCGCGCGTCACCTACAGCCACTCCATCATGAACGTGCTGCAGCGCGCGACCCTCCTGCTCTACGCCTTCGACCGCAACCCGGACGACACCTCGCCCGAGCACGAGATAGACGTGGCGCTCTCGCTTCTGGGCCGCTGGCCCCGCGTGGCGAGCGTTGCGCACCAGGCCTACGTCGCCTCGAACGAGGGGGTGCGCCTGCGCGTGCCTCCCGCCCGAGAGGGCTACTCCATGGCCGAGACCATCCTGGACGTGCTGCGGGGGGACGAGGGCTTCAGCAGGAGCGAGGCCATGCTCCTCGACGCCATGCTCATGCTGCACGCGGAGCATGGCGGCGGCAACAACTCGAGCTTCACCTGCCGCGTGCTGAGCTCTTCGGGCACGGACGCCTACAGCGCCTACGCCGCCGCGCTGGGCTCCCTCAAGGGCCCCAAGCATGGGGGAGCCAACTACAAGGCAGGGGAGATGATCGAGGACATAGCCGCTCACGTGGGCGACTGGTCGAGCGACACGCAGGTGGCGGACTACCTCACGCGCATCCTGGGGCGCGAGGCCTTCGACGGGACCGGCCTCATATACGGCCTGGGGCATGCCGTATACACCGTGAGCGACCCGCGCGCCGAGGTCGTGCGCGAGCAGGCGAGGAAGCTTGCGGAGGAGAAGGGGGAGCTGGACAAGCTCGAGCTCATTGGCCGCGTGGAGAGGCTTGGCCCCGAGCTCATGCGCGAGGTGCGCGGCATCACCAAGCCCATCAGCACCAACATCGACCTCTACACAGGCTTCGTGTACTCCATGCTAGGCATCCCCAAGGACCTCTACACGCCCATCTTCGCCATGGCCCGCTGCGCCGGTTGGGCGGCCCATCGCATGGAGGAGCTCTATGGCGCCGCGCGCATCATACGTCCCGCCTACCGTTCGGTCATGGGGGACTCCGCCTACGTCCCCATAGGCAGGAGGGGCTAGGCTCGCTCCTAGAGGGGGTCCATCTGGCCCGAGTAGTCTGCCTTCGTGGTCGCAATCGCCCGGCGCATCTTGTGCAGGGTCTCTGATACCTGGGGCATCCTGAACATCACTGCCGTGTAGAGCGTGTCGATGAGGACGAGCTGGGAGATGCGGCTGGAGAGCGACTCGGAGCGATAGCCCGTCTCGTCCGAGATGGAGACGAGGACCACGTCCGCATTCTCCAACAGCTTGCTCGAGGGGTAGCTCGTGATGACGATGGTGCGCGCGCCCGCATCCTTTGCTATGGCGGAGAGGTGGATCATCTCCTTGGTGAGCCCGGTGTGGCTGATGATGATGGCGCAGTCTTCCGGCCCCATGACGGATGCCTGCATGAGCTGCAGGTGGTAGTCTTGGGCGAACTGGGAGCGCAGGGGAGAGCGAAGGAACTTCTGGTATGAGTCGTAGGCGACTGCGTTCGACTCTCCACAGCCGTGGAATGACACTCGCGTCGACCCCAGGAGTATGTCGACGGCGTTCGATATCGCTTCGGGGTCCTGCAGGCGCAACGTGTCTTCGAGAGACTTGATGCTTGACTGGAACACGTGCTGGGTTACGGTCGGGATGTCGTCGTCCGGGCAAATGTTCTCGTGGATGGACGTCTGCGGGTCGTAGGCATCTGCGAGAAGGTCGTCACGGAATTCCCTGAATCCCTGGTAGCCTAACCGCTTCGCGAACTTGAAGATGGTCGAGTCCGCAAGTCGGAGCTTCGAGGCCATCTCGCTGATCGTCATTCGGGAGGCCTCGACGGGATTGGCAAGGATGAACTGAGCAATTTTCTGCTCCTTCGGCGTGAAGGTCGAAGAAGAGGACTTGATTCTGAGCAGCACGGCAGGGGTTGTGCTCATTGCGCTCGTCCAATCTCAAGAGTAGAACGTCGCTTTTAATAAAAGCAATTATAAAAAATACCTGCAATATTATCGCCTGAATGACCTGCCACCGCAAATCGCGACAAAAAACAAAAAAATTTCGACACCAAATACTAAATTAGAAAAAACTAGTCTAGAATATGACGAGTCTCAGAAGTTCATGTGTGGTTTGCGTTGTCCAGAAGGATCTCTTTGAAAGGGGAGCGCCATGGGCAGTTACGTGGGAGTCGTCGGAATGGGAGTGATGGGCCAGAGTCTTGCCCTCAACATCGCCAATCATGGCTATACCGTCTCGGTCTACAACCGTCACGGCGAGGCGACCAAGGACTTCATGGAGAGTCGCGTGAAGGCCCAGAAGGACAAGGTCACCGCAACATACGAGCTCAAGGACTTCGTGGACTCGCTTGAGGCTCCCCGCAAGATCATCCTCATGGTGAAGGCCGGTCCAGTGGTCGATGCGGTCACCGACAGCCTCCTTCCCTTACTCAGCGAGGGCGACATCGTCGTCGACGCCGGGAACTCCTATTACAAGGACACGAGTCGTCGCATGGCGGACTATGCAAAGAAGGGAATCAGCTTCTTCGGCATGGGCGTGTCCGGAGGCGAGAAGGGCGCCCTCGTCGGGCCGTCCATCATGCCCAGCGGCGACAAGAAGCTCTATGACGACTACCTCGGCAAGCTGCTGACCGACATCTCGGCCCATACCGAGGACGGAAGCCCCTGCTGCGACTACATCGGCCCGGAGGGGTCCGGCCAGTATGTCAAGATGGTGCACAACGGCATCGAGTACGGTGACATCCAGATCATCGACGAGGCCTACTTCATCATGAAGAACGTGCTCGGAATGAGCAATGCCGAGATGGCAGACACCTTCGAGAGCTGGAACAACGGCCGCCTGGACTCCTTCCTGATAGAGATAACCTACAAGATCCTTCGCGAGAAGGACCCTGATACGGGTGACGACCTCATTGACCACATCCTGGACGAAGCCGCCCAGAAGGGCACGGGCATGTGGACGGCAATCGAGGGCCTCGAGATGCACATGGCGATTCCCACTATGGCCGAGGCGGTGTTCGCACGCAACCTCTCTGCCGTGAAGGACGAGCGCGTCATCGCCTCAAAGGTGTTCACCGACAAGCCGAGCGTGAGCGTCGAGGACAGGGATGCGCTGCTCGCCGACCTCGAGCAGGCGGTGTACGCGAGCAAGATCATGTCCTACGCGCAGGGGTTCCAGCTTCTGGAAAAGGCATCCCGCGAGCATGACTGGAACCTCAAGCTCGGTGACATCGCACTGCTCTGGCGCGAGGGCTGCATCATTCGCGCGAAGTTCCTCGGCCGCATCAAGGCGGCATATGACCAGAGTGACGGCAAGGTTCAGAACCTCATGCTCACCGACGAGTTTCGCGACGAGATAAAGGCTGCCGTGCCTGGTTGGCGACGTGTGGTCGTCAAGGCCATCGAGGCCGGCGTCTATGTCCCGACCCTTGCCAACTCCCTTATGTACTTCGATGGCTATACGAGTGAGTTTCTCTCTGCAAATCTCTGCCAGGCACAGCGAGATTGGTTCGGAGCCCACACCTACCACCGCGATGACCAGCCTCACGAGCTTTCCTTCCACCACAAGTGGGAGGAGCTGGACTAGAGACGAGCGCAGGATGCTCTCGTACGAGGGGAGGCGAGGGACAAGGAAGAAGTGCCTCAGCTTCGGAGTTCCATTCGCCGTTGAGGCGAATGAGCAAGGAACCTAATCGAAAGGAAGCAACATGAGTGTTATCCAAGCGCTGCTTATTGCTTTGTTCGTGGCGGCAGTCGAGTCGCGTGCTTTGGGCTACGCTACGCTCACCATGCGTTTCTCCCCCCTCATGACGGGCATGTATGTCGGTCTGGTGCTGGGCAACATGCCCCTTGCGATGGTCACCACCGCTGCAATTCAGCTCATCTACATGGGCGTCGTCGCACCTGGCGGTCCCCTCCCCTCCGAGCCCTCGATCTCTGCCGCAGTTGCCGTCTCCGCAGCCGTCATCGGCAATCTTGACGCCAACGCAGCGGTTGCCATCGCCGTCCCCGTCGGACTGCTTGGTAGCTATCTGTACCAGTTCCGCTTCTTCCTGAACACCTTTGCCATTCGCAAGATGGACCAGTACGCCATCGAGGGCGACAGCGCCAAGCTCGGCTTCTGGATTGGTGCGGTTCCGACGCTCATCTCCTTTGCACTGTTCGTGCCCCTCATGTTCATCGCCTTGTACCTTGGCGCTCCCGTCATCTCTGACTTCATGAGCTCCATCAGCAACGGTCCCGTGCTCCACGTGCTCAGCACCGTCGGCGGTGGCCTCGCCGCCCTTGGCATCGCCGTGACCATGCATGTCATCGGCAACCGCTCGCTGCTGCCCTTCTTCTTCCTGGCGTACTTCCTGGTGGTTACCTCCAACACCTTCATCAGCGCCCTCTCGAAGGCGGAGATCACCGTTCCTGCGATCACCACAGTCACTTGGGCCGTCTTTGGCGTGATCATCGCAATTCTCTACTCGCTGTTCACTGCCAAGAAGTCAAACGACTAGTCCATCCGACAAAGAAAGGAGCATGAGCCATGAGCGAAGAGAAGACCATCCTGTCCAATGACTACAAGGACTATCTGAACGAAGAGGGCGTCATCGAAGGCGACCCGGCTCTGATGCTTGGCGAAGAGAACGCTCCGGAGGAAATCACCAAGAAGGACCTCCTCAAGGCGTGGTTCCGCGGTTGGTGGGCAAACGAGGTTCCCCACTCCTTCGACCGCATGATTGCACCCGCCTTCCTCTTCGGCCTCATGCCAATTCTCAAGAAGCTCTACAAGAACAAGGTCATGCTGGGTGAGGCCTACCAGCGGCATATGGTGTTCTTCAACACCCAGGCCATTTGGGGTCAGGGCCTCATCACTGGCATCACCGCCTCCCTTGAGGAGGAGCGCGCGAAGGCCCTCCACGAGGGCAGGGTCGACGAGGCGATCTCGCCAGAAATCATAAACAGCACCAAGGTCGGCCTCATGGGACCCCTCGCTGGCATCGGTGACTCCATTGACTCTGGTACCGTGCAGTACATCTTCATCGCGATGTTCCTGCCCCTTGCCCAGCAGGGCAGCGCTGCCGGCGCACTTCTGCCCTGGCTCTGCTTCACCA
The DNA here is from genome assembly GCF_959602185.1 of uncultured Olsenella sp. Lineage (NCBI taxonomy): Bacteria > Bacillati > Actinomycetota > Coriobacteriia > Coriobacteriales > Atopobiaceae > Olsenella > uncultured Olsenella sp. The sequence continues at coordinate 158,481 of NZ_CAUGRZ010000002.1, read as the reverse complement.
CCGCGACGTTCCTCTACGGCTTCGCGTTCGTCCAGCTCGGTCACAGGCTCGGTCGCCGTGCTGCTCTCGAGGTCATGAAGGGCGAGCGCATACGCACCATCATTGATGGCCTGGGCGTCCTTGGCCTGTTCATGATGGGCATCCTCGCCGCAAGCTACGTCAAGCTCTCTTCCCCTCTGGCGTTCGAGCTGAGCGGCAAGACCTTTGCCATCCAGTCGATCCTCGATGGAATCCTTCCTGGTGCGATTCCCCTGGCGGCAGTGGTCGCCCTGTACTTCTACTTCAAGAAGAACGGCCTGAAGATTACCAAGGCCATGCTGATCTACACGGCGGTCCTGATCGTGCTCGGCATTCTGAACGTCCTTTAGGAGGTTGGCGTGAAGGCTAGAAAGGTCCTCGTCATCACCCACGGCCACTTCGGCATCGAGCTCGTCAAGAGCGTCGAGATGATCATGGGCAAGCAGGACTTCATTGATGCCATGGGCCTGGTCCCTGGACAGTCGGTTGACGATTTGCGTCAGCAGACCTTCGACGTTCTTGCCAAGAACGACGCCGAGGGAGCGGAGACGATCGTCGCATGTGACCTCTTCGGGGGAAGCCCCGGCAACGTCGCTCTCTCCTGTTTGGGCAAAAGCGATTGTAAGGTTGTCCTGGGCGTGAACATGCCTTTCCTGATCGAGCTGATTCAGGACGTGAATGACATCGAGAGCATCGACGAGCTCATTGACACGGCTATGGAGGCAGGGCGCGCTGGACTCATCAAAAAGGACAGAGCAACTCTACTGAAGGGATAGTGACAATGGCTGTTATCAATCTCGCCCGCATCGACGATCGACTGATTCATGGTCAGGTCATGCAGGTCTGGTCCAAGGGACATGGCACCAATGCGATTTTCGTCGTAGATGACGCTACGGCGAGCGACGAGTTCATGAAGGAGATCTACGAGTCGACGCAGTCTACGGGGAACATGAAGATCAAAGTCTTCTCCTCTGACGGAATCGTCGACGAGTGGAACAAGAACCAGTTCGGCGACTACAAGCTCATGCTGGTCTACAAGAGCGCTGCCTACGTCAAGAAGTCCGTCGACGGTGGCATCCCTCTGCCCTTCGTAGACGTGGGAGGCATCGCCATCAGGCCCGGTTCCACGCGCATCATACCCTCCGTGGGTCTGAACGAGAAAGATGCAGAGCTGCTCAAGGCTGTTCAGGACAAGGGCGTCGAGGTGTTCTTCCAGAACATCCCCTCGAGCGAGAAGGTCAGCCTGGACGACGCAATCAAGAGGATGGGGAAGTAGCTCCATGGACTATCGCATTGCAATCGTCAACTCTTCATCCTTCGGCCAGTACTTTCCGGAGCATCTGGATCGTCTGAAGGCCATGGGCGAAGTTGTTCGGGTCCGCGTTTCTGGCGATGCTCATGGGCGCGAGCTCGCCGAGGCGCTCAAGGGCTTCAACGTCGTCATTGCGTCGGTCACTCCGTTCTTCGACGCTGAGTTCTTCGAGGCAAAGAGGGATCTGCTCCTGCTGAGCAGACATGGGATAGGGTTCAACAACGTCGACGTCGTCGCAGCGTGCGCGGCGGGGACGCTCGTGACAACCGTCCCACCCAAGGTCGAGCGTGACGCCGTGGCAGAGGGCGCGGTCGCGACCCTGATGGACATCATGCGCAGGGTCAGTGACTCCCACGTTGCAGCAAACGAGGGCCGTTGGGCTGACAGGGCCTCCTTCATCGGGTCCGGCCTGTCGGGAAAGACGCTGGGTATCGTGGGTTGCGGAAACATAGGGTCCCGCATCGTCGAGATTCTGAGCCGTGGCTTCGACATGCGCGTGCTCGCCTGCGATCCTGTGCAACACGAGATGTGGGCAGACGTTCTTGGCGTGGAGTACGTCGACATCGACACGGTAGTGTCCCAGTGCGACGTCCTGACTCTCAACGCGGACCTGAATCCCAGCTCCTTCCACATAATCGGGGAGCGAGAGCTTTCGCTGATGAAGAAGGGTGTCTACGTCGTCGACAACGCTCGGGCGGACCTCATCGACCAACAGGCGATGCTCAGGGCCTTGGACGACGGGACGGTTGCCGGCCTTGCGATCGACGTCATGCACGACGAGCCTCCGGCGTTGGATGACCCCTATTTCAACCATCCCAAGGTTCTCGTTACCACGCACATCTCGGCATATACCGCCGAATGCCTGTATGGCATGGGTGAGAAGTGCGTTGGCGACGTGGAACGCTACGTCAGGGGAGAAGCTCCGGTCAATGCAAAGGACTAGGATGCGGAACCAGTAGGCATACATCTCACAGGAACCGTTCCGGCCAGCTTTTGCCGGAACGGTTCCCTGCGTTTTGAGGAGGGCCGATGAGCCTAATCGAAGGTGTTATCTTTGACATGGACGGGCTCGTGCTGGACACGGAGCGGCTGGGTTACGAGGCGTACCTGCGTTCGGCAAGGAAGTTCGGCTTCCAGGTGAACGATCGGGTCCACATGTATCTTGCCGGTCGCACCGAACCGACGGTCGTGGCAGGGCTCCATGAGCTCTATGGCGACGAGCACGATGTCCAGACGTGGAGGAAGGACATTCTCGCCGAAAAGCGCAAGGTTTTGGAAGAGCATGGGGGCAGGCCGGGAAAGAAGCCTGGCCTTCTAGAGCTGCTCAATTACCTGGCCGAGCGTGGTTTGCCCCATGCCTTGGCCAGCTCTTCCTCAAGGGACCAGGTGAAGAGCCTTCTCTCGAGCGAACATCTCTGTCATGCCTTTCCCCAGATGGTGACGGGCGATATGGTGACTCGCAGCAAGCCTGACCCCGAGATCTTTCTTGATGCTGCGGCACTCCTGGAGGCATCCCCGAATCGTTGCCTCGTGCTCGAGGACAGTGCTGTTGGCATCAAGGCTGCAGTGGCGGGTGGCTTCATTCCCGTGTTCGTCTTCGATGACATCTCCGCCGAAGGACGCGTGGACGGAGACATCAGGGCTCGCATTCCATTGGACAATCCTCATTCTGCCGGATCCCTTGCAAGATATGCTCCCAGAGACCTTTCGGGCGTGATAGGCATCATCGAGGCGTTGGAGTCATAGATTGGATGGTGCGGGTATGGACAAGGTCATCGTCTCGACCGATGTGCGCAAGCTCACTTCGGTCTCCATTTCATATCTTGCAATCGCCTTCGTCGTTCTCTGGCTGGGGTTCTTTGCGACGGATTCTCTGGTGATGCGAGTGCTTTGCGCATTCGTGGCGCTCCTCCTCGGTGCCGGAGTCATTCACAACCTGCGACAGATTTCCAAGAGGCGTGTACTGTTCATCGCAGACGAGCGAGGTGTGACAGACTACACCAAGGAAGACGACGTGCTGTTCATGCCTTGGGAAAGAATCGAGCGCGTGGAGCTCAAGTCCTCCAACTCCAATGAGCTCATGCTCGACGTCGTGGGCTTCAAGCCTTCGGACGAGGTGGAGGGGCTGAGCGACGAGCAGCGGCAGGCCCTCGATGACGCCGGAGGAAAGGCGTTCTTCCTCCTGGAGCTTTCTGGGCTCTGGGTGTCACGTTCAAGATTAAGGAATGCCTTCGCCGAGATGAGGACGCTGGGGGAGAGGTATGGGGAGAATGTACTGTTCCAGGATTTCAAGGATCCGCTTGCATTAGCTGCGGAGAAGAGATCCCAATCGAAGAAGGACGCTTCGCGCGATAGATAACTACCACCTTACGTTGAGCTACGAAGAAAAACAAAAAAAATTTCCTATGCTTTCGAATTAGAAAAATAATTTCGTTATACTGAAGACAGAAGAGGAAAAGTTTCGATTTCCGGGGAGGCCTTCATGGCTGACGGCGCATTCATGAAAGAGAACGGCTTTTACGAAGACGTTGCCCGTTGTGGTGTGGTTCCTGTCGTGGTGCTAGACGATCCGGCTGATGCCGTTCCCCTGGCACGTGCGCTCGAGGAGGGTGGACTTCCTGCGGCGGAGGTGACGTTCAGGACCGCCGCGGCGGCAGAGTGCATCTCGCTGATTTCCCGCGAGTGCCCGGGCGTCCTGGTTGGCGCTGGAACCGTCCTTGACCTGGAGCAGGCAAAGCGTGCCGTCGACGCGGGTGCAAGGTACCTCGTCTCTCCAGGCACGGATCGCGATGTCGTCGAGTGGGCCCTCTCCGAGCATGTGAACGTCATCCCCGCCGGCGTCACGTCCACCGAGATCACCTGGCTGAGGAACCAGGGAATCGATGTGACGAAGTTCTTCCCGGCGAACCTTTTTGGGGGTGCGAAGGCGATTTCGGCACTCGCCTCGGTCTTCGTTGGGCACAAGTTCATGCCCACGGGCGGAGTGAGCCTGGACAACCTCGAGGAGTACCTCTCCAATCCTGCGGTGATTGCGGCAGGGGGAACGTGGATGGTGAAGCCCGCCCTGTTCGCGGACGGCGACTTCTCCGAGGTGACGCGCATCGCGCGAGAGGCGTCGGAACGCGTGTCAGGGATTCGCTCCTAAGGACGCGAGGGCTTTCGCAGTATTCACGCCGTGTGGATGGAGATGAGTGACATGGCAAGCAGCACGACAGAGCTGGACACCGCAATCAAATTCGGAGCAGGAAGGTATCGCCAGGAACGGGGCTTGCTGGCGGAATGTGGCTCCGAGATCGGTCGTTTTGGCAGGCGTCCCCTCGTGGTCGCCGGCCCCAACTCCTGGGAGGCAATGGGAGACGCCCTGATGCGCAGCATGGAGGCGGATGGGCTCAGACCCCAGGTGGAGGTCTACGGGGGATGGTGCTCCTTCGAGGGTGCCGAGGAGCTCGCCGAGAAGGCAAGGAAGTACGGTGCCGACGAGGTCGTCGGCGTTGGCGGGGGCAGAATCATGGACCTCGCCAAGGCAGTCGGCGAGACGGCGGGCCTGGGCACGGTGAACATTCCCACCGCGGCATCGAGCTGTGCCCCCTTCACCTGCATGAGCGTCATGTACACCGCAGAGGGCGGCAAGAAGCTCAGCTGGCGCTTCGACCACGAGATCGACGCATGCCTGATGGACATGGACGTCATCGCGAGCTGCCCCATTCGCTTCACCGCGGCCGGCATCGTCGATGCGATGGCCAAGCGCATCGAGATGCTGAACGGTAAGCCCGCCCTCAGCTTGGCAGACACCCCCGTGGACATCTTCAGTGCCTACAGCATCGCCGAGTACACCTACGGGGTCCTCAAGGACAACGCCCTCACGGCCATCGAAGACAACCGCAGGCACGAGGCGACCAAGGCGCTCAACGACGTGGCGTTCATGAACGTCCCCATCACGGGCGTCATCGCCAACACGACAAAGAGCTTCAAGCAGTCCGAGCTCGCGCACGTGATCTACGACGGCGTGAGGACCATCTTCACCAAAGAGGGCCAGAAGGCCGTCCACGGCGAGATCGTCGGCGTCGGGCTCTTCTGCCAGCTCTACTTCAACGGCCAGCAGGACCAGGTGCAGGAGCTTCGGGAGTTCATGCGTGCCATGGACATGCCGCTCAGCTTCGAGGACCTGGGCATCGAGTCCAGCGACAAGAACCTTGACGCCATCGAGGAGTACATTGTCAACTCGAGGCACTACAACAGCGACGACCCTGATGACCGTCGTCGCCTTCACGAGGCCGTCCATCAGATGGCATAGGTTCGATAGCCAAGGAGTTTGGCTGGCGAGAGGGGAATGCGATGACCGGGATGCCGCAGATGGTCTTCTGTGACTTGGACGGGACCCTTCTCGACGGCGAGAAGCAGATGAGCGACCGCACCCGGAGGGCCCTGCAGAGGCTCGCCGGGTGCGGCATTGGCTTCGTTCCCAGCACGGGCCGTTCCGTGGTGGGCATTCCGCAGGAGGTCATCGATCTCTCTGGCGCTCGTTACGCGATCACGGCCGATGGTGCCACGGTCTGCCAGCTTTCCCACGGCGGGCACACGGACCTTCGCGCCAGCACGATCCCGCGGGACGCGGTAGTTGGCCTCCTGAACCTTGTCGCCCACTCGGCTTCGTACATCGACCTCTTCAGCGAGGGCGAGGCGTACGTCGAACGGGGGGAGATGAGAAAGCTCGACGGCTTCGGACTCCTGCCTGGCGACGTGGCGTACATCCGCTCCGTCCGCCATGAAATCGACACCCCGTTGGTGGACTTCGTTGCCGAGGGACATCCCGTCGAGCGGCTCACGGTCTTCTTTGCGGATAAGGGCATGCGCGACGCCGTCTATGGCTTCTCACAAGAAAGAGGGGACCTGGCCTGCTACACCTCCCAGTGGGCGAACATCGAGGTCACGAGTGCCGGGGCGAGCAAGGGCAGTGCCCTGCTCTGGCTTTGCGACCGACTCGGCATACCTGTGGAAGAGACCGTCGCATTCGGGGACTCCCTGAACGACGTCTCGATGCTCAGGGAGGCAGGGATTGGCGTCGCCATGGTCAACGCCGACGAGGGGGTCAGGGTCCAGGCGGACGACGTCACCCGACTCGCCAACGATGAATCCGGCGTTGCCGAATATCTCGAGGGGCTCCTTCCTGCCTGATTCAAGTCATGCCAGTCGTTCTGGTTCCGTCGCGTCAAGGGGAGGCCAGTCGTGTATTGCAAGGCACTCTGTCTGCATGCCAACGACGACGTCGCCACCGTCCTGTCGGATGTCGACGCGGGTGACCGCATCGTGGTGACCGACAGGGCCGGCAATTGCGTGTGCGACCTCGTCTCTCGGGACTCGATCGGTATTTTCCACAAGATCGCCCTGCATCACATTGACGTGGGAGCGGTGGTCCACAAGTACGGAGATGCAATAGGTAGGGCGACCGAAGACATCCTTCCAGGCAGCCACGTTCACGTGCATAACCTGGAGAGCATAAGGACGAAAAGGCATGATTAGCGGATACGTTCGTCCCGACGGCAGGATGGGCATCAGGAACCACGTGCTCGTCCTCTCGAGCGTGGGCTGTGCGAACAATGTGGTGCGACGCATCGCCCAGCAGGTCGAAGGCTCCGTTGGCGTGGAGAACACCAAGGGGTGCGGCCAGGTGGGAAACGGCATTGAGATCATGCGACGCTGCCTTGCCAACCTGACCCAGAACCCCAACGTCTTCGGGACCCTGCTCGTCGGCTTGGGCTGCGAGAGCACAAAGCCCATGGAACTTGCCGAACAGATCTCTCGGATGAGCGATAAGCCCGTCACGGCCATCACCATCCAGGATTGCGGTGGTTCCCTGAAGGCCGTCGAGGAGGGCGTGCGCATCGCCCGCGGGATGGTGGCTCGAGCCGCCCTTGTCCGGCGCGTCCCGATGCCGTTGAGCAAGCTTGTCTTGGGAACGAACTGCGGCGGCTCGGATGCCACGAGCGGCCTGGCGGCAAACCCCACCATCGGTCTCGTGAGCGATTGGGTCATTGACGGCGGTGGTACCGTCCTCATGGGAGAGACGACCGAGCTCATCGGCGCGGAACACATCCTCTCGCGTCGTGCGGCCTCCAAGGAGGTCTCGGAGGACATCCTGAGGATGGTGGGGCGCCTTGAGGCTGACTTCCTGGCCAACGACATCGACGTGCGTGGCGCAAACCCCTCGCCCGGAAACATATGCGGTGGCCTGTCGACGCTCGAGGAGAAGTCGCTGGGAGGCATCTCCAAGGGTGGCTCCCACCCCGTCTCGCAGGTGGTGCGGTACGGGGAGGTCCCCTCGAAGGGCGGTTTCGTCCTCATGGACACACCGGGCTACGATATCGAGTCCGTCTCGGGCATGTCCGCCGGGGGAGCGCAGGTCATGCTGTTCTCCACTGGCAGGGGCACCCCGATGGGCAACCCCATCATGCCAGTCATAAAGGTGACGGGGAACGCACTTACCTTCCGACGCATGAGGGACAACATCGACTTCGATGCCTCTGGGGTCATAGCGGGGCGTTCTACGCTGGGAGAGCAGGCAGACTCCCTCAAAGCCCTGCTCCGTGACGTCTGCGATGGCGTCCCTTCCAAGGCGGAGCTCCTGGGGTTTGACGACTTTGCCATCTATCATGGGCAAGAGTACTGGTGTAGCAGCGAGTTTGCGTCGTAACCCCCAGTCCACCATATGGATCTCGTGGGATGGGGTTGGGCCCTCGACAAGACGAGAGGCGCCGGACGAAGTGTCTCGGCGCCTCTCGTCGCTGCAGGGCTGCTGGGGTTCGGGGCCTACTCCTCACCCTCCTCGTCGTAGTAGCCCTCGTCCACGGAGGGCTCATCATCCTCTTCGTCGATCACGAGGGGCCTGAAGCTCGCGGTGTCGCCACCCACGATCTCGTGCTCGACCTCCTCCGCGGCGATGGCGATCTGGCTTTTCATGGTCTCGGTGAAGATGTCGCCCTCCTCCTCGACGGCCTCCTCGGCAGTGACGGGGCGCATGCTGCCGGTGCCGCCCATGCTCGAGATGCGGGTGAGCTTGTGCTGGCGCTTCGACTTGCCAAACAGGGGCACGTGCTCGAAGATCAGGCTCGAGTTCTCGAGGCCGTACCAGCGTGCGGGCGAGCCGCAGATGCGGCGAATCAGGTACTTCAGGGCGATCACGTTGGCGTTGAGCCCCGAGATGTCGGACTCGGGCGAGAGAACCTTGCGGATCAGGCAGAAGCGGAAGTCTCCCACTTGGCTGTGGTCGCGGTAGATTGAGTATTTGTGGTCCTGCGGGGGCAGCTGGCCCGACGACATGAGGTCGGCCACGATCTGGTAGAGGTAGGTGTTGATGCGCTGGTTGACCCTGAAGCCCAGGCGCAGCTGCACCTTGAAGGCGAAGTCGGTGCCGAAGTCGTTCACGATGTACTCGTGGGTGTAGGGCTCGTTGGTGACCTGCACGTTGAGGAAGTAGTACGCCTTGGCGCGCTTGGGCCTCTTGTCCAGGATGGAATAGAGGATGTCGCGGTCCAGCTTGTCGGTCGAGGAGTCGTTGGTCAGGAAGATCAGGTTGTCGGCTACGTAGGGGTAGTCGTCGTCGTTGCGCAGGGCGTCCAGCTGGCCGATGTACTTGTTCACGGGCAGGTAGACGGTCTGGGTGTGCTCGACTGCCGTGCCGCGCCTCCACACGTACATGACCACGAAGATCGCCGCCGCCATGAGCACGGTGAAGTAGCCGCCGTGGAAGAACTTGGTCAGGCTCGAGAAGAAGAACATGAACTCGATGGCGCCGAAGAAGACCAGGAAGACCACGGCCAGGGCGCGCCGGCGCCTCACCTGCGAGAGGTAGGTGTAGAGCAGGACGGTGGTCATGAGCATGGTCACCGTGATGGCCAGGCCGTAGGCGGCCTCCATGTGGCTCGAGCGCTGGAAGAGCAGCACGACGAAGATGCAGGCCACCCACATGATGGAGTTGACCAGCGGGATGTAGATCTGGCCGCGGGTCTCGGAGGGGTAGTTGATCTTCATGTGGGGCATGAGGTCCAGGCGGATGGCCTCCGAGACGATGGAGTACGAGCCGGTGATGAGCGCCTGCGAGGCGATGATGGCCGCCAGCGTCGAGAGGATGACGGCGAAGACGCGCAGGTCCTCGGGGACCATCTGGAAGAAGGGGTTGAGGTCCGTGACCCCGGCGAGGTGCTCGTTGCCACGCTGCGAGAGGATCCAGGCGCCCTGGCCCAGGTAGTTGAGGATGAGGCAGACCTTCACGAAGGGCCAGGTCACGTAGATGTTGGGCTTGCCCACGTGCCCCATGTCGGAGTAGAGGGCCTCGGCGCCGGTGGTGCAGAGGAAGACGTTGCCCAAGACCATGAGCCCCACGGCGTTGATGCTGCCGTCAAAGAGGAAGGTGATGCCGCGCAGGGGGTTGAGCGCGCGCAGCACGCCGAAGTCGGCGCCCATGTTGAGCAGGCCAGTGATTCCCAGGAAGAGGAACCACAGCGTCATGGCGGGGCCGAAGATCTTGCCGATGGTGGAGGTGCCGGCACGCTGCAGGGCGAAGAGGGCGCAGAGGATCGCGATGGTGATGGCGATCACGACGTGCTGGTTCTCTCCGATGATGCCATAGAAGAAGTCGATGGTGCGCAGGCCCTCGATGGCGGTGGTCACCGTGACGGCGGGGGTCAGGATGCCGTCGGCGAGAAGGGCCGCCCCGCCGATCATGGCGGGGATGATGAGCCACTTGGCGCAGCGCTTGACCAGGCTGTAGAGGGCGAAGATGCCACCCTCGTTGTGGTTGTCGGCCTTCATGGCCACCAGGACGTACTTGACGGTGGTGATGAGGGTCAGGGTCCAGATGATGAGCGAGAGCGCACCCAGCACCGTGTTGGTCTGCATGCTCGCGAGGCCGCCGTTGTCGGCCATGATGGCCTTGAGGGTGTACATGGGGCTGGTGCCGATGTCTCCGTACACCACGCCCAGGGTCACCAGGACCATTCCGGCGGAGAGGGGAATCCCGGCGCCCCTCGACCTCGGTCGACTCTTGGGGGTGGTGGCCGAAAGCTTGTCTTGACTCATGACGCTCCATCCGACGAGGACACGCTGCCCGTGGCGCGTCGCGTTCCGGGCAGGGTTGCCACGCACAAGGCGCAGGCAGCCTACCAGATAAGGATAGTTCAAACCGAAGAACTCTAGCACGACTTGGACCGTCGTTGGACGTCGGGGCCCCTGCTGTGAAGATGTCGTCTTGAGGTCCGGGTTTGCCCAGGTGAGAGGCTGACTTGCGCAACTCGCCCGCCCCGTGGCCGAGCCGACGCATACAATGGCCGGGAATGAGTGGGAGGCCCCTCTCGCCCGTTGGTGCGAGGCGAGGGGAGCCAGGCATCGGCCCTCGGGCCAGTGAGGAGAAACGATGGCAGAGCAGGACGCCACCAACGCCGCGACCGCGCCGCAGGCGGCCACAAGGATTCCCAAGGACAGCTTCATGACCGTGCCGGCGGACCCCCGCCTGGAGACCCCCCAGTCCGCGACGGCCCGCCTCGCGTGGGACGGCTCGGGCGCGAGCGCCGGCGAGCACATCGACTACGACTGCACGGCCGCCCACCTGGACGTGCGCGCGGACACCGGCGCCCTCATCGGGCGCATGTTCTCGATGACCTACGTGGCGGTGGACGACGAGGGCAGGGCGGACGCCGCCCGTCCCGTGACCTTCGCCTACAACGGCGGTCCCGGCTGCGCGAGCGTGCCCATCAACTTTGGCGGCATCGGGCCCCGCCGCGTGCGCACCGACGGCGTCAGCCACCTTGCCCATCCCATCGTGGTCGAGGACAACCCCTGCACTCTGCTGCGCCAGACCGACCTCGTATTCCTGGACGCCCTGGGCACAGGCTGGTCGAGCGTGGCGGAGGGCGCCGACACCTCCAAGATCTTCGGCGTGGACGGCGACGCGGACGCCTTCGCGCGCGCCATCAGCCAGTGGCTGGAGGAGAACGGCCGCTGGACCAGCCCCGTCTACCTCTTCGGGGAGTCCTACGGCACCGTGCGCAACGCCGTCCTGATGCGCCTCCTGGGCGAGCGCGACGTCAAGCTGGCCGGCGTCACCATGCTCTCGGCCATCTTCGACTGGGTCCAGGTCCAGGAGGGGGAGGACCTCTATCACCTGGGCATGATGCCCACCATGGCCGCGGCGGCGCAGTTCTTTGACAAGGCGGGGCAGGGCGTGGGCGAGGACGAGTGGTTCCAGCGCGCCATGGACTGGGACGAGGACGTGCTGGCTCCGGCGCTCCTGCGCGGCGACCGGCTTGACCCTGCACGCGAGGACGAGGTCGCGCGCCAGATGGGCGAGTTCATCGGACTTCCCGCCGAGCACATCCGCCGCGCGCGCCTGAGGATCACCCTGGACGACTTCCGCCGCAACATCCTGGCCGACGAGGGGAAGGTCTGCGGCCGGCTCGACATGCGCTTCAGCTCGGACGCGCCGGTGGCCGTCCAGTCGAGCAACGCCTGGTTCGCGGGTGAGGACGCGGCCGACGACGCCGTGGAGTCCAGCTGGACCAGCGCCTTCAGGCGCTTCCTCCACGACGAGCTGGGGTATCGCGGCCCGGCGCGCTACCTCTCGAGCAACTACGAGCGCGTGGGAGTCAACTGGAAGTGGACGCACGAGGAGCCCGGCAAGGACGGAGAGAGCTTCGCGCCCAACGTCGCCTACGACATCGCGGTCGCGATGAGGCGCAACCCCCACATGAAGCTGGCGATCTTGGGAGGGCGCTACGACGCGGCGACCACCTACTGGAACGTGGTCCACGACATGAGCTGCCAGTTCCTCTCGTCCGAGCTCAAGGGACAGGTCGAATGGCACCTCTATGGCTGCGGGCACATGGCCTACGTGGACGTGCCCACGCTCGAGGCCATGTCGCGCGACATGGAGGCCTTCTACAAGAGGGCATAGGCGCGCGCGACCCTACGGAGCTCGCGGCGAAGCATGCGGGGGACAGGCCGTTGGCTTGCCCCCGCATGCAGCTGGCGTGAACCCGAAGAGGCAGGGGCTAGGCCAGGGCGGCCCGCTGCCGTCCGGAGGGCCGCCCTGGCTGGCTTCCCTCTGCGAGCCTGCGCTCGATGCTGGCGACGGTCACGAAGGTGTGCCTGCCGATTCGGAACCCATCCAATATCCCGGAGGCGATCATCTGGGTGACCCTGCCCGCCGAGACACCAAGCCTCCTGGCAGCTTCGGCGGCGCTGACGCGCTCGCCGGGCAGGACGTAGGAACCGTCTGTCTGGAAATACACGGCGACAGCCTCGCGTCCGTCGTCAGGGGAGACCTGCCGGGGCTCGGGGACGGGCTCGCCGTGGGCAAGCAGGGACGCGATGTAGGTGGCCATGGCGTCAGCGGCGCTTGCGAGCGCCCTCATGCGCGTGTCGCCATGGCTGAAGCAGCCGGGGAGGTCGGGGACGCTGACGTCATAGCCCCCCTCCTCGTCCTTTTCGAGCACGGTCATGAAGACATAGTCCCTCATCGAACCAACCCCTTCGCTCCCTAGATCCAGCCTGCCGCCTTGGCGATGTTTCGGTACGTGCCGACGGGAATCTCGCGCTTCGCCGTGGGGACGGTGATCATCCATCCTGACCTGCGAAAGACGATGTGACTGCCACGACCCGGCTCGTCGTCCCAACCTTCGCGCCTCAGACGTCTGATCACCTCTCGGACCTCTTGCTCTTTCGGCATTCCCTCTCCCTAACTATAAAGACTTTATAGTTATAGTCAATGGGATCCTAGTTACGTAATACGATATTACATAACTGAAATCAGCATGGAGTCCAGGGAATGGGCGAGAGGGGCGCGCCGGCTCGATCGAGGGCCTAGTACATAGCTCCGAGGGGGCGGGCACGGAGCCCACCACTCTCGTTATGCGAGGGATGCCAGCTCGTGCCTAGTCACACGGTCGCTATCGGTGCCCTGGCCATGCCGCATGGGCGACGTCCTGACTGGTCGCCATGCGCGGGGTCCCTCGCGTCAGGTCGCTCCTATGGGCCGACGGCCCTACGCGCGCGACTCCGTGGCAACGCGCCGCAGAACGTAGCAGTGGTGCACCTTCTGGTTGCGCGAGAAGTCCTCGGGGATGGTCTGCGTGGTCACGTCCTCGAGCTCCACGCCATAGCGGCGGAGCTTCTCCACGTCGGGCCTGAAGTCGCGCAGGTTGCAGCAGAAGACGGCACGGCCGTTCCTGGTCAGGATGCGGCTCAGGCCTATGAGCAGCTCGGCATGGTCGCGCTGCACGTCCCAGCTCCCGCGCATGCGGTTGGAGTTCGAGAAGGTGGGTACGTCGCAGAAGACGAGGTCCCAGCGGTTCGCGGTGCGTCTCTGCTCGCTCACCCACCCTATGACGTCCGCCTGGACGAACTCGTGCTCCGGCCCGTCGAAGCCATTGCGCTCCATGTTGCGGCGAGCCCAGCCAAGCGAGGGGCGGCTCATGTCCACGGTCGTGGTGTGCTTGGCGCCCCCGTCCGCTGCGTAGCAGGTGGCGGACCCGGTGTAGGCGAAGAGGTTGAGGAAGCGCTTCGAGCCCTCGGTCTTCTTGGACATCTCGCGCAACATGGCACGGGTCTCGCGGTTGTCGAGGAAGAGCCCGCAGTCCAGGCGGGTGGAGAAGCTGACCTCGAAGGTGAGCCCACCCTCGTCCACAAGGTGCGCGCCCTTGGGGAGCGTCGGCCGGCGGGGGTGGTCCTGTCGAGCGTGCGCGTCCCTCTCCCTCCCATAGACGCGCTCGCGGCGAGCGTCCTGGCCCGCAGACGCCTCGTCGGCGTACTGCGAGCCGCCACGGGCGCGGGTGCGCACGCGGACGAAGCAGTCCTCGGGGCGGACGTCCAGGACGCGCGGCGCGATGGCCAGCACGTCGAGGAGCCTCATGCGCGCGAGCGCGGGGTCGACGGACTTCGGCGGGGCGTACTCGAAGACCTGCAGCCAGCGCCCCCTGCCCTTGCGCGCGGGCATGAGCTCGGAGCCCTGGAAGAGGTCGATGGTGACGGCGTAGTCGGGCAGGTCTGCGTCATAGACGCGGTAGCAGCTCACGTCCTCGCGCCGCGCCCACTTGCGCCGGAGCCGGGCGACCTTCGCAAGGCGCGCGGCGAACTGGTCGCTGGCGGGCACCAGCACGGGGACCCTCTGACCGTCGGGAAGGGTCAGCTGGGGGCGCTCCCGGGCCGCCCCTCCCAGCGCCTCGGCGGAAAAGACGCGCACGCTCGCCCTGTCCTGACCCACGTAGACCTCGCTCGTGCTGGCAGGGCTGGCGCCCAGGACGGAGTCGACCGTGGCGTCCTTCGCCAGCACGACGAGCCGCGACCGGTCGTCAGCGAGCGCCGACAGCGAGACGACGTCCGCCAGCGATGACGCCTGCACGGCGACCTCGTCCTCGGCAAGCCATGACAGGTCGGCCACGAGCAGGGGAGAGAAGCCACCCTTCCGCTCGGAGCAGTGGCCCTCGAGGAGCTCCTGCAGCCATGACAGGCTGCCCATGCGGAGCTCGACGTCCATTCCGGCCGCGCGGAGCGCCTGGCGGGCGGAGTCGAGTGCGCCCTTGCGGGCCTCGGAGGCGAGGAGGACGAGCTGCGTCCGTCCCGAGCTCACGCGCTCCTGGCCGAGCTCCGCCCGCTCCTGGGCCTCGGCGAGGAGGCGCTGCCATGTCTCCTCGTCGTGCCCAAGCCAGCCCTGGAAGCCCCAGCGCCGCCTGAGCAGCCCAGGGGCGCGGTCGAGCGCCTGCGCGGCCGCCTCGACCACCAGGGTGCCCGCCCCGGAGTGCGCGACGGCGAGCGTGGGGTCGTCGCGGCGGCAGCTGCGGAACCAGCCGCCCGCCGCGAGGAGGGCGGCCGCGTAGTCGGGCCTGAGGGGCGCGATGCTCGCGCGCGGCGAACGCGCGGCCTCGTATCCGCGGCGGAAGAGCGCCTCTCCGCTGAGGTCTATGCCCACGGTCGCGCGCTCGCGCGAGACGCGCACCACCACGCGGAGGTCTGGGTGCGAGGTGTCGACGTCAGGTCGTGCCCCGGTGCGCGCGAGCATGCGGTCGACGATGGCGTCCTTTGCCCTGACCGCCACGAACTGGGTGTTCCTGAGCTGGGAGTTGGTGCCGTGGGCGTCCACGGCCACGGTCGAGCTGGGGAGGAGCTGCTCCTCCCAGGGAATCTCGGAGATACCCTGATAGAGCGCGTCGGCATCGCGCGCGCTCACACGGGCGAGGACCAGCACGACGCGGGAGGCGATGCGGGACCAGAGGCAGGCGCGGTAGGCGTCCTCGAGGCCGCCCACGAAGCCGACCTGGCCCCTGAGGGGGCGCAGCTGCTGGATTCGCAGGCCAGAGAGCTCGTCGGCGAGCAGCTGCTCGAAGCCGGAGGGGCAGCTCGCGAAGAACTCGAGGCCTCCGGTTGTCTCGCGGCGCACGTCGCCTTCGTCGGGGACTTCTGTGGCTGTCTGGGTGGTGGGGCCTGGCTCGGCGTTCATCGGGTCACCTTTCGCCCGTGGAATGTAGGTGCGAACCATGATAGCTGGGCTCCTCTCGCCGTTCTGGGAATCGTCGGGTGCTCCCCAAAGCCACACGCCCCGTCACGCCGGGAGGCTGGGGCCAGATTGCGCACGAAATTCTCCCGAGCTGGGAAAACGTGAGATTGCGCGCAGGCTGTTCGTGGCTTGCGCGCCGCAGACGAGACTCCGGGGCCATTGCCGCGCAGGTCGTTTGCGGTTTGCGCGCGAATCTCTGCTGGGCTGGGGAAAGGCCGAGACCCGCGCAGTCTGTCCGCGGTTTGCGCGGCACGCACCTGCCGTCCCTCGCTCCGCTCCCCGCCCGCGGCATGCGCCGCCCCTCTGGCGCGGCCGCGACCCCGGAGGTGCCCACCAACGACTACCATGATGGGCAAGGTACATATAGGGCGCGAGAGCGCAGCAGGTCGACCCAAAGGAGAAGCACATGGACAAGGACACGCAGGCCAAGGTCCAGCTTTGGAGGGAGAAGGTCAGCGAGCCTGACCTCAAGGCCGAGCTCGAGGGGCTGGCATCCGACGACGAGGCCCTGAACGACGCCTTCTACCGCGACCTTGCCTTTGGCACCGCGGGTCTGCGCGGCGTCCTGGGCGTGGGCACCAACCGAATGAACGTCTACGTCGTTGCCCAGGCGACCCAGGGCGTGGCGGACTACCTCAACGCCCACTACGACAAGCCTACGCTCGCGCTCGCCCGCGACTCCCGCCTCAAGGGGGAGGACTTCCAGAAGGTCGCGGCGGGCGTCCTTGCCGCCAATGGCATCCACGTGTACGTCTACCCCCGCATCGAGCCCGTCCCCACGCTCTCGTTCGCGGTGCGCTACCTGCACACCTCTGCCGGCATTGTGCTCACGGCCTCCCACAACCCCGCGCAGTACAACGGCTACAAGGTCTACAACGACAACGGTGGCCAGATCACCGACGAGGCAGCGGACGAAATCAGCGCCAACATCGCCAAGGTCGACCCCTTCGAGGACGTCAAGCGCATGGACTTCGAGGAGGGCCTGGCCAAGGGTCTGATCGAGTGGACCCCCGAGGAGGTCCTGGACTCCTTCATCCAGAGCATCAAGAAGGTCTCGGTCCCCGGTTTCAAGGCGGACGAGAGCTACTCCGTGGTCTACACTCCGCTCAACGGCACGGGCATGGAGTGTGTCACGCGCATTCTCAAGGAGATCGGCGTCGAGAACGTGACCGTCGTCCCGGAGCAGGCTGAGCCAGACGGGAACTTCCCCACCTGCAAGTACCCCAACCCCGAGTTCCGCGAGGCGCTCGAGCTCGGCCTGAAGCTCGCCGACGAGGTCAAGCCCAACCTCCTGGTCGCCACCGACCCCGACGCCGACCGCATGGGCACCGCCATCCCGCACGACGGCGAGTACAAGTTGCTCTCGGGCAACGAGATGGGCGTCCTGCTCATGGACTGGCTCGCCAACATGGCCGAGGCCAACGGCGAGGACGTCGCGCGCAAGGTCGCGGTCACCACCATCGTCTCGTCCGCGATGCCCGACGCCCTCGCACGTGACAAGGGCTTCGAGCTCAGACGCGTGCTCACCGGCTTCAAGTACATCGGTGACCAGATCGACCAGCTCAAGGACGAGGGCGAGGAGGACCGCTACCTCATGGGCTTCGAGGAGTCCTACGGCTACCTCGTGGGCACCCATGCCCGCGACAAGGACGCCATCGTCGCGGTCGAGATGTGCGTCGAGATGGCGTCCGACTACGCGTCCCGCGGCATGGACCTCTACGAGGCCATGGAGGCCCTGTACCAGAGGTATGGCTACTACCTCAACGGCACGGTCAACGCCGCCTTCCCCGGTGCCGCCGGGGCGCAGAAGATGGCGGGCATCATGCAGGGCCTGCGTGACAACCCACCGGCGGAGATCGGCGGCCTCAAGGTCGTGGGCATGACCGACTACGCCACCGGCGCCCAGATGCCGCGCGTCTCTGGCCTGCAGAAGGAGGAGGCGCAGGTGCTGCCTCCCGCCAACGTGATCGAGTTCCGCTTGGAGGACGACAACAAGGTCATCTTCCGTCCCTCGGGGACCGAGCCCAAGGTCAAGGCCTACCTCTTCTCCAAGGGTGCCACGCGCGCCGAGTCCGAGGCCGTGAGGGACAAGCTCCAGGCGGCCTCCGAGGCGCTCCTCTCGTAGGGTGCGGGAAGACATCGTCTGACCTGCCTGACGGATGGCGTCGGGCAGCTTGCGGGGCCGGGTCGCCTGGTTGGCGGCCCGGCCCTTCGTTGGTTGGGGCCAGGGTGCCTTCGGGCACGGTCCCTCTGGCGTGGGTCCCCGTTG
This sequence comes from uncultured Olsenella sp., assembly GCF_959602185.1. Lineage (NCBI taxonomy): Bacteria > Bacillati > Actinomycetota > Coriobacteriia > Coriobacteriales > Atopobiaceae > Olsenella > uncultured Olsenella sp. The sequence goes on along the minus strand of NZ_CAUGRZ010000002.1, from coordinate 140,340 downwards.
CCGCCACGCATGGAGATGCCCCGGGCGAGAGGTGAGTCCCCCTCGCCCGGGGCATGGGCCAGAACGTTCGTGGGGCTACTCGCCGGAGGAGTTGCCCTCCGTCGCGGACGACCCGCCGTCGTAGCTGAGGGCGTAGAAGACCGAGGAGTTGGAGCCGATGGTCCCGGCCGCCCAGCCGTGCGAGGAGGCCTGCTTGGAGCTGGGGTCGCGCAGGATGACCGAGCCGTCCTGGTTGATGCCTACGACGACGGCCCAGTGGACGTAGGGGCTGTCGAAGTTCGCCGCGAGCTGGACGATGACCGCGACCTCCTGGCCGTCCGCGAGGATGGTGGAGAGGTTCTCTCCCGAGGCCGTGTACTCGTGCAGGGTGAGCCCCAGCTTCTGGGCCTCGCTCGCGAAGAAGTCGGTCTTGGTCGCGATGTCCTCGTTGGTGGCGTAGCTGCCGCTCGTCGCGTCGGCAGCGAGGTCGGCGGGGGTCTTGTCGGACTTGCCCGTGAGGCCCATGTAGGCTATGGCGAGGGAGGTCGGTCCCGAGCCGTTGACGCCGATGTTGCTGCCTGCGTAGTCCACGAAGCCCCAGCGGATGTCCCAGTCGTAGAGCTCGGGGAACGTGCCCTGGGTGACGCTGTCCTGGTAGGCCTGGGCGCTCTTCTCGGCCGTGGGGACCGCCGTCACGAAGTCGATGGCGTCGGGCTCGAGGAGGGCCAGCTCGCAGAGCCGCTCGTCCGGGTACTTGTTGGCGTTGGCCGCTATCTGGGCGATTTTCTCGCCGTGGTCGAGGGCGGTCGAGAACTTGGCCGTGAGGTCGTCACTTGCGCCGGCGGCCACGCGCGAGTCGAGGGAGTTGCCCCCCTCCGCCTGTGAGGTCTGGTCGCCCTGGTTGGGCTGTGCGGGGGAGGAGCAGCTCCTGACGCAGCTCGAGACCCCCGCCACGAGGGCGAGGATGACGACGAGCCCGGCGAGGAGCAGGAGGAGCGAGCGATTGTTGAGGCCGTGGCGGCCCAGCAGCCCTCCCGAGCCGCGCTCGAAGCCTATGCGGTGCGACTTGAGCGAGTAGCCCGTGTCATGGCCCGCGATGGAGCGGTAGTTGCGCTCGCTGCGGTAGCGGCCCTGGTTCCTCTGGCTGGGGTGGGACGTGCCCTTGAGGGTGCGCCCCTGCCTGGAGCGCGAGTAGTCCCTGCTGTTGGTTGACCCGTAGCGCTGCTCGCTCTGCCGCTGGGCGGCGGACCTGGCCGAGCGGCCCGAGGAGCCGCGGCGTCGTCTTGGGTCTGGGGAGTTGGCCATTTCGATTCCTCCGTAGCACTCTGGCGGACGCGCCCGGAACGTGCGCAATCGCACCACGTGCATCACATATTACGGCAGGCTGTCAGAACGGGTGCCAGGGGAGCGGCTAACGGAGGCCTGGCCAGGCAAGGTGCTAGTATCCTGGTCCCATGGGTCGGCGGCGCTGCGGCTGACGGTGCTGCCTGGGTCGCGTTGGGAAGGGCGTCGCGTGGCCACCGCGCCGGTAAGGGGATGGCCTGCGCATATCGAAGCACCTTGTGCGTTTAGCCAATACTTCTTGACTTTTATTTACATGCTGGAGCAAAGTAAACATGTTTGTGAGAAAACCTTATCGCATATGCGTAAAGGGTGAGAATCGCGTCGCTCGTCGACGCATGCATATTGGGAGGACGAGTAGTGGTCAAGAGGCGCAACAACAGGCAGGATGCCATCAGGGACATCGTGAGGGGCAAGTCGATCCGCACCCAACGGGCGCTGGTGGATGAGCTTCAGTCCATCGGCTACAACTGCACTCAGGCGACGGTCTCGCGCGACATCGCGGACATGGGGTTGCGCAAGCTCGCGGAGGGCATCTACGTGCTGGCCGAGGACCTTCACCTGCAGCGCATGGTCTCCGAGTTCGTGAGCGACGTGGAGAGGGCTGGCAACCTCGTGGTCATCAAGTCGCAGCCCGGCACCGCCCCTGGTGTCGCCGCCGCAGTCGACGCCGCCGCGCTTCCCGAGGTCAAGGGCTCCGTTGCCGGCAATGACACCGTCTTGGTCGTCTCGGGCAGCGAGGATGCCGCGAAGGACCTGGTCAACCTGGTCAGCAAGCTGAGGGACACGCACAACAAGTAGGAAAGGACGCACCTCTCGCTCGCATCTTTTGCCATAGAAAGCGGCTTGCCCCCGGCACGCGCACTTCCGGCGCCGGGGGCAAGCGTGTCTTGCGGCAATGTGCGTGGGGAAGGTGCCTACTCAGTCGTCGATCCGCCTCCGCCCGCCGTCTCGGCCGGGGGCGTGGACTCGCCCGTGCCGGACGTCCCGCCCGTCGACGCGCCGGGCGTAGCCTGTGTGCCACCTCCGGACTCGGACTCGTCACGGGTGCGTTCGCGAGTCTGCCTCTGGGTCTCCTCGTCGACCTGGGTCTCCTCCTCGTCGTCCTCGACGGTCTCGTAGTAGTAATAGTTGCTGTTCGTGTACTCGTTGGTCTTGCTGAACTTCCAGGAGCTGTTCTCCTTGTAGGTGGGGCTGGTCGTGACGCTGGGGAACTCCGCCCGGTCGACGCCGTCGAGGGCCTGGTTCACGAAGCTCACGAAGATGGGCACGGCGGTGTTGTAGGGGTGGCCGTAGGAGCCGCCCACGATGACGGGGGCCTCTTCCTGGTAGCCGCACCACACGGCGACGGAGAGCTGCGGGGTGATGCCGCAGAACCAGAGGTCGCGGTAGTTCTCGGAAGTGCCGGTCTTGCCGCCCACGGGCTGGTTGGCACTCATGGTGTAGCCCACCACGCTCGCCGTGCCGCCGCTGCGCGTGACGCCCTGGGTCACCTTGCGGATGTCCTGGGCCACGGAGGGCTCGATGACCTGCGTGGGGCTGTCCTGGTGCTCGTAGACTGTGTTGCCGTTGCGGTCCTCTATCTTGGTGATGGCGATGGCGTCGCGATGCACGCCGCCGGAGGCGATGGTCGCGTAGGCCTCGGCCATCTGCACGGGGGGTACGCCCTCGGTGCCCAGGGTGATCGACTCGTAGGCGGGAAGGTCGACGTCAATGCCCATGGCCTTGGCCATGCTGACCACCTTGTCCGCGCCGACGGCTTCGATGACCTGCACGAAGCCCGTGTTGGACGAGATGGCGAAGGCGTTGGCGAGGCTCAGGGTGCCGTAGCTCTCGTTGCCGAAGTTCTGGACCTTCCAGGTGGGGGTGAACTGCATGGGGGAGTTGCAGTTGATGAGCACGCTGGGGTTCATGCCCGCGTTGAGCGCCGCCGCTAGCGTGAAGATCTTGAAGCTGGAGCCCGGCTGCCTGCGAGCCTGCGTGGCCAGGTTGAACTGGTTCTCCGAGTAGTCCCGGCCGCCCACCATGGCGACGATGTAGCCGGTGCTGGGGTCTACGGCACAGAGCGCGGCGTCGAGGCGGTCGTTCCCGATAGATTCGAGACGGCTCTGGACGGCATCCTCGGCCGCCGCCTGCTTGCTGGGGTCGAGGGTGGTGTAGACCTTGAGGCCGCCCTGCATGACGGTGTCCTGGTCGAAGTCCTCAAGGAGCAGCTGCTTCACGTAGTCGGTGAAGTAGGGGTAGTTCGCCGCGGTCTCGGAGAAGCTGCCCTCGTTGAGGGTGAGCTCCTCGGAAACGGCGGCGTCGTGGTCCTCCTGGCTGATGTCGCCCTCGTTGAGCATGTGGTCCAGGACCGTGTTGCGCCGGGCCGTCGCCGCCTCGGGGTTCGAGAAGGGGTCGTAGGCGGAGGGGGACTGGGGGAGGCCGGCCAGCGTTGCCGCCTCGGCCAGGGTCAGGTCGCTCGCGTGCTTGTTGAAGTAGGTGGTGGACGCCGCCTCGATGCCGTACGCGCTGTGGCCGTAGTAGATTGTGTTGAGGTACATGTTCAGGATCTGGTCCTTGCTGTACATCTTCTCCATCTGGATGGCGATGTACGCCTCGCGGACCTTGCGCTTGATCGTCTGCTCGAACTGCTCGTCAGAGAGGACGGTGTTGCGGACGAGCTGCTGGGTGATGGTGGAGGCGCCCTCGGAGCCACCGCCGAGCTGGGCCACGACCGCGCGCAGGATGCCCTGGGGGTCCACTCCGTTGTGCTGGTAGAAGCGGCGGTCCTCGGTGTCGACCGTGGCCTGGAGGACGTACTTCGAGATCTGGTCGAGGTCGACGCTCCTACGGTTCTGCAGGTAGTACTCGGCGATGGTGGAGCCGTCCGCGGCGTAGACCGTGGTGGGCTCGGCGACCAGGTAGGCGTTGGCCGAGGAGTAGTCGGGCAGGCTCTGGAGCCAGTTGCTCACCATGGCGCCGAGAGAGATCGCCAGCGTCACGAACAGCAGGGCGATGAAGCCGAAGACCCCGGCGATGCCAAACCCCACCACGTGGGTGCGGGAGTGCATGTGGGCCCTGCGGGTGCGAATTCCCATGTATTCCTCCTCCAAGGAAACAGTCACTCCCAAATTATATGCCGAGTTGACAAAGCGTTTTGGGATGGGTCCCACCCTCGACCCGGATACCATGGGGCAGACCGAGGCCTAGACTGGACGCGACGTCCCGAGAGTGCCCACGGGCGAGAGGAGCCCCAGACATGCCCCGACCAGCCTCCATAGCGCTCGCCCTCGTCCTCCTTGCCGTGCTTGCGGTGTGCGGCTTCGCGCTCTACATTGCCTCGACCATCGCACGTCCCCACGGGAACAGCCTGACAGAGGAGCGCCGATGGGAGCAGGACCACGGGCTCTGGGGAGACTTCGAATCGCTGGAGAGGACGGCGTACGTCGCGCCCGGCAAGGACGGCTACGAGCTCCACTGCGAGCTCGTGAGCGCGCCCGAGCCCAGCGACCGCTACGTGATCATCTCGCATGGGTTCAGGGCCAATCGCTACGGTGCCGCGAAGTACGTCGGTGCCTGGGGGAGCCTTGGCTACAACTGCATCGTCTATGACCTACGCGCCCACGGAGAGAACGCACCTGCCACCTGCACCCTGGGCAAGGTCGAGTCGGAGGACCTCCTGACGCTCGTGGCGGACGCCCGCGAGCGCTTCGGCGAGGACATCACCCTGGGGCTCATGGGGGAGTCTATGGGGAGCGCCACCACGCTCTGTGCCCTGGGGTCGAGGCCGAAGGTCGACTTCGCCGTGGCGGACTGCCCCTTCGCCAACCTGCGCGAACTCCTCCGATCCGGCTACGACCAGGCGCGCGTGGGTCCGCTCCTGCCCGTGGTGGACGCAGCCTGTCGCCTGCGCTATGGCTTCGAGCTCGCCGAGACGAGCCCCCGTCTCGGCGCTCGCGGGCAACCGCGTCCCCCTCTGCCTCATCCACGGGGAGGACGACGCCCTCATCCCACCCTCCAACAGCGAACGCTTGCGCGACGCGACCGCGGGTTACGTCGAGCTGCACCTGGTCCCGGGAGCGGGCCATGCCGAGTCGCGCGAGGCGCTGGGCCAGGAGGGATACGCCCAGATCCTCTCCGCATTCCTCTCCCGCGCAGGCGTCTAGGACTTCCGCCGACTACGTCGAACGCGCCGCACTTACATCCGACTACGTCGAATGCGCGGCCTTTAAGCCCGACTACGTCGAACGCGTCTAATGCCGTCGCGTTTGCCCAGTTGCCGGAGGGCGGAGAGACGTATCGGACGTATTCGCGCAGAATCGAGACGCGTCGGACGTAGTCACGCGTGAGAAAGACGCGTCGGACGTAGTCACGCGTGAGAAAGTCGCGCAGGACGTTGCCGCGGGCGGGCGACGTGCGATGGGCATGTGCGCGGGCGATGCGACTAGAACGCGGAGAGGTAGATCGCCCGGGCGTCGTCCATGTCGAGCGGCCTGACCTCTCCGAAGACCGGGCCCTTGTTCTGGGCCAGGGTGCGAACCCAGGCGTCGACGTTGGAAGGCGAGAGGCCCAGCTCGCCCAAGGTGCGCGGCATTCCCAGCTGGGCGAGGAAGTCCTCGAGCGCGTCGATGCCCGCCAGGACGGCGCGCTCCCGTGCCGCATCGCTGCCGTCGTCCGGCTCGATTCCGAAGACCCCTCGGGCGAAGGAGAGGAAGGGCTGCGGGTTGGAGCGCCAGGCAAAGCGCATCCAGGTGGGGAGGATGACCGCCAGGCCGGCGCCGTGGGCCACCTCGGGGTGATGGGCCGATATCTCGTGCTCGAGGCCGTGGCTCTCCCAGCCGCCCGCGCGTCTGCCGGCGGCAGGCCCCCTTCCGCAGCCGCAGAGGTCGTTGTGCGCCAGGCTGCCCGCCCACATGAGCGTGGCGCGGGCGTCGTAGTCGTCGGGCCGCCCGTGCACCACGCGCGCCGCGCCCATGATCGCGCGGATGATGCCGTGGGCGACGTTGTCGGTCACGGGGACGGGTCCGGCGTTGCTGAAGAGCCGTTCGCAGACGTGGCAGATCATGTCGGTCACGCCCGCAGCGGTCTGGTAGGGAGGGAGCCCGAAGGTCAGCTCGGGGTCCATGACCGCCACGCGCGGGCGCAGGGCATCGGAGCTCGTGCCCTTCTTGACCTGCAGCTCGTCGTTGCTGATGACGCAGGAGGCGGAACCCTCGGACCCGGCGGCGGGGATGGTGAGCGCCACGGCGACGGGGAGGCAGGCGCCGACCTTCGCCTTCCCGCAGAAGAAGTCCCACACGTCGCCCTGGTAGGGCACGCCGAAGGCTATGGCCTTGGAGCTGTCGATCACCGACCCGCCGCCCAGGGCGAGCACCAGGTCAACGCCCTGGGCACGGGCGAGCTCGATGCCTTCGCGCACGAGGGAGACCTCGGGGTTGGGACGCACGCCTCCCAGCTCGTCGAAGTCGACGCCTGCCGCGGCGAGGGAGGCTCGGACGCGGTCGAGCGCGCCGGAGCGCGCGGCGGATCCGCCACCATACACCAGGAGCGCGCGTCTTGCGCCAAGCCCCCTGACCTCCTCGCCCACGCGGTCGACGAAGCCGCGGCCAAAGACGAAGCGGGTGGGTGACTGGAAGATGAAGTCGTTCATGCTGCCCTCCTGGCGATTGACTGACCTCAGGCTACTCCTCGTGACGCGGAGCGTGGTCGAAGGACGGGCACAAGGGAGAAGTTCCTCTCACCTAGGAATAGAATGCAGGCAAGGGCGCGCGCCGGGGAGTGCCGCGCCAGGGGAAGAGGGGATGGCCATGGCAGGGCTCCACTGCAGCGACTGCGTCTTTGCCGAGTTCTCGCTCAACGAGAGGACCGGGATGTACCAGGGGACCTGCAGCCGGGGCTTCACCCTGGCCGATCCCCGCGTCCATCACGAGCCCGAGATGTACTTCGCCGCGCGCGAGGACGGCCTGGTCCCGGTACGCGACCCCTTTGGCAGGGAGTACCTCCGGACCAAGAACATCTGTGACCGCTTCCAGCCTCGCAAGAAGGAATAGCCGCGCGGCATCCGCCCGAGGTGCTTACCTACTTCGGTGGCGTCCGCCTGCGCCTGGCGTCCGCCTGTCGTCGCCGGGAATCCGCCCCGAGGCACTCGCCTCCCATGATGGCGGGACACAAGAAAGGGGGACGCGCCCGAGCACGTCCCCCTTGGCCTTGCCATGTCCCGGCTGAGTGCCGGTAGCGTGGTGCCTATGCCGCGTGGGCGCCGCCCTCGATCTCTCCGCCGCAGTGGGGGCAGCGCGTGGCGCCCTCCTTGACCTCCTCGAGGCAGTGGGGGCACACGGGCGCGGCCGCGGCCTCCTCGACGGCCTCCTTGTGACGGAGCTTGTCGGCCTGCTCCTGCATCTTGTTCAGGGCCTTGACCATGCAGAAGACGACGAAGGCGATGATCAGGAAGTTGATGATTGCCGAGATGAACGCGCCGAAGTCGATCACGGTGTCGGCGTTGACGGGAATCTGCAGGCCCGAGACGCCGGTGCCGCCGCCCGTGACGAGGGTGATGAGGGGGTTGATGATGTTGGACACCAGCGACGTCACGATGGCGGTGAAGGCGCCGCCGATGATGATGCCGACGGCCATGTCCATCACGTTGCCCTTGGCGATGAACTCCTTGAACTCGCTCATGAACTTCTTCATTTGATAGAATCTCTCCTTGGTTAACGCCAAATGTGCCCAATAGTCTAGCTGCTTTTGTCTAGCTGCTTTTCGGCGAACGGTTTCGCAGCGTTTGCAAAGCAGGGAAAAAGCCCCGCTACCTCCTTGGGCCGGCGAGCTCGTCGGTGTCGAGCCAGATCGTCACGGGGCCGTCGTTCACGAGAGAGACCTGCATGTCGGCCCCGAAGACGCCACGGCCCACGTGGGGGCAGTCCCCCTCGGCCAGCTCGCAGAAGCGCTCGTAGAGGGGGACGGCGACGTCGGACCGGGCGGCGCCCGTGAAGCCCGGGCGGTTCCCGTGGCGCGTCTGGGCATAGAGGGTGAACTGGCTCACCACCAGGACCTCGCCTCCCACGTCGGCAAGCGAGAGGTTCATCCTGCCGTCCTCGTCGTCGAACACCCTGAGGCGGCGGACCTTGTCCCAAAGCCTCTGGGCGGTGGCCTCGTCATCGTCGGGGCCCACGCCGAGGAGCACGAGGTAGCCCCTGCCGCAGCGTCCCTTGAGCTCCCCCTCGACGCGCACCTCCGCGCCCGTGACCCTCTGAAGCAGCGCCCTCATGCGCCCTCCCCACAAGAAGGCCCCGGACGGCTGTGCGTCCGGGGCGCGTGCCCGGTCCTGGCCCCTGCCCTACAGGCCGTAGATGGCCGAGAACTTCTCGACCAGGTAGTCGCAGTAGTGGCGCGCGTCGAAGGGCTCTCCGCAGGCGTCCTCGACGATCTGCGCGGGGTCCTTGGAGCGGCCGAAGCGCCACACGTGGTCACGCAGCCAGGCGCGGATGGGGGCGAGGTCGCCCGACGAGAGCACGCCCTCCCAGTCCATGCCCTCCTCGATCATGCGGTGGCGGAACTGGGCCCCGTAGGCGCCTCCCAGCGCGTAGGTGGGGAAGTAGCCGAAGAGCCCGTCGGCCCAGTGGGTGTCCTGCAGGGCGCCGTGGGTGTCGTCGGTCACCTTGACTCCCAGGTAGTCCTTGTAGCGCTGCCTCCAGAGCCCCGGGACGTCCGCCGCCTTCGCCTCGTCTGAGAAGAGCAGCTGCTCGATCTCGTAGCGGATCAGGATGTGCAGGGGGTAGGTGAGCTCGTCGGCCTCGGTGCGGACGAGCGAGCCCTCCGCGCGGTTTGTCGCCAGGTAGAACTGGTTGGGCGTAACGCGGCCCAGCTGGCCCCTGAAGTGGCGGGACATGGTCCCGAGCAGCGTGGGGGCGAAGGCGCGGTCGCGGCCGACGTAGTTCTCGAAGAAGCGCGACTGGCTCTCGTGGATGCCCGAGGAGGTGCCGCCCTTGAGCGAGGTGTAGTTGAGGCTGGGGTCGACGCCCGTCTCGTACAGGGCATGACCGCCCTCGTGGAGCATGGTGTACACGTTGCTCACCACGTCATCGGGGTGGACGTGCGCGGCGATGACGGCGTAGTTGGTGGTGAGCGCGTCCGAGTAGGGATGCTCTGTCTTGGTCAGGAACATGACCTTGGGGTCGAGGCCCTCGAGCGCCATGAGGTCGCTCGCGAGCTCCCACTGGCGCCTCTCGTCGAACTTGCCCTCCACGCAGCTGCGGCTGGGCTGCCACCGCTTTGCCTGGATCTGCGCCAGCAGGGGGACGACGGTCTCCTTCACCTGCGAGAAGAAGGCGTCATAGAAGGCGCGGTCGCTGCCGTGCTCGAAGTCGTCGAGCCAGACGTCGTAGGGGTCCGCCTCGGGCCTGCGAAGCTTGGCGATGCGGCGCATGGAGTCGACCACGCGGTCCAGGTAGGGCTCGAAGGAGGCCCAGTCGTTGGCGTCCTTGGCCTTGCGCCAGACGGCGTCGGACTCGGTGGTGAGGCGCGTGAAGGCGGACGCCTCGACGGCCGGGATGTCTACGAGCCTCGAGCGGTCGCGCGTCAGGACGCGCACCTGGGCGCGCTGGGTGGGCGAGAGGAGCTCGCCCACGGAGCCGAGGCGCTCGAGGAGGGCGCCCGTCTCGGCCGAGCAGAGCAGCGCCTGGTCCTCCTCCTGGAGGATGGAGAGGGCCTCGCCGCGGTCTCCTGTCGCCGCCTCGGGGTCGATCGAGGGGCCGTAGCACTCGATGCCGATGGAGGCATAGCGGTGTGCGAAGAGGTGCCGCTCGAGGTCGTTCAGGGCCGCGATGTCGGCCTTTGGGTTGGCCAGGGCGGCGGGGTTGGGGCTGGCGGGCATGCCGGGGATGCTGGTCTGCCCCGCGGCCGTCGTCGTCGCGGTGGCGGCGACGGGCTCGTCGAGGTCGTCGAAGCTGGGGATGCCGTCGGTGGTCTCGGCCATGTGAGCTCCTCTTCTCTGCCCGCTCGCGCGGGCGCGTCTTGTCTGCCTGTCCAGAGTCTAACCCCGAAGCGCCGGGACCCGTCGCGATTCCGCCGCCGCCCACACCGTCTGCGTGCGCCCCGGTCCCGCGGGCGGCGTCTTGTTGGATACTCGTTGCAGACGGGCCGGGGCCCGGTTCTAGTAGTTCGTGTAAATATCGACTGTTCCGCTGCCACTTGTTGGATACTCGTTGCAGACGGACCGGGGCCCGGGGGCCTCGGGTCGGGCGGCCCGCCCGGCAACGACGACGGAAGGAGAGGGACATGTCCGACGAGCTTGGCGGTCGCACCGACGACGGCAGGTCCTGCGTGCTGGGAATCGACGTGGGCGGAACCTCCATCAAGGCGGGGCTCATGAGCTGCGAGGGCGAGCTCTTGGGCACGACCAAGATCCCCACGGGCTCCATCGTCGGGCAGGAGGCGTTCCGGCGCATCGTCGAGGGGTTGGACGCGCTCGTGGCCAGCCAGGGCAGGGTCGCGGACGACCTCCTGGCGGTGGGGCTGGACGTTCCCGGGCCCGTGGATGACGAGGGCCGCGTGGGTCTGCTCGCCAACATCGACCTCGACGCGGACGGCCTGCGCGCCGCGCTCAGGGAGGCGTACCCCGGGGCCACCCTCGCCTTCGTGAACGACGCGAACGCCGCGGCCCTGGGCGAGCTCTGGAAGGGCTCGGGCAAGGGCATGGGGAGCTTCGTCATGATCACGCTGGGCACGGGCGTCGGGGCGGGCGTGGTGGTGGACGGCAGGCTCGTCGCCGGCGCCTTCGGGGCTGCCGGCGAGGTGGGGCACCTCACGGTGGAGCCCGGCGAGGAGCGCGTCTGCGGCTGTGGCAGGAGGGGCTGCCTGGAGCAGTACGCCTCGGCCAAGGGCCTGGTCTGGCTGTATCGCGACCGCTGCGTCCGGACGGGCGCCAGGCCCGTTCCCATAGCGCATGCCACCGACGCCGTCGCCGTCTTCGACGCATACCGCGAGGGAGACGAGGCGGCGGCATGGGCCGTGGGCCAGATGTGCCAGAAGCTGGGCTTCGCCCTGGCGCAGGTCTCCGCCGTGGTGGACCCGGCAGTCTTCCTCATCGGCGGCGGCGTCGCGGGCGCCTTCGACCTCTTCGGAGAGGAGCTCGCCCAATCCTTCCGCTCCCACTGTCTGGCACCCTCCGCCGCCGCGCGCATCCTGCCCTGCGTCCTGGGCAACGACGCGGGCATGTACGGAGTCGCCTACGAGGCGCTGCTCCAGCGCGGCTAGGCGGCCTCGATGGGACCGCATGGTTCCAATGGTGGTATCCTAACCTTGTCTTTCTGGCACCTGCCAGGGCCCGGTGCGCAGGCATGCCAGCCTGCCTGCCAGGCACGAAACAGAGCGCGGTTCTCGCCCTCGTCCCGAAGGAGCAGCCAATGAGTGACTTTGTCCAGGCATCGCACGTATTCCTCGACAACCCCGCGAAGAACGTGGACGAGGCCCTCGAGTTCCTCTCCAGGAAGGCGGTCGAGCTGGGCGTCGCCGACGACGAGCGGGCCGTCCTCGACGCCTTCAAGGCGCGCGAGGCAGAGGGCACCACGGGCATGATGTCCGGCTTCGCCATCCCCCACGCCAAGTCCGCCGCCGTCAAGGAGGCCACCGTCATGGTGGTCAAGTTCGCGGGCGACGTCGAGTGGGAGTCCATGGACGACAAGCCCATCGTCGTGGCCATCGCCCTGCTCGTCCCCGGGGCAGAGGCGGGCACCACCCACCTGCAGCTCCTCTCGAAGGTCGCCGTCATGCTCATGGACGAGGGCTTCAGGAACGACGTCCTCGGCGCCACCGACGAGGCGAGCATCGCCGAGCGCATCAACTCGAAGCTCGACTAGGCGGCGCCCGGCCCCCTGGGGCCCGCCGCCACGCCGTACGAACGCGTCACGAGGGGAGGGGAGAGGATCCCCTCCCCCTTTTTGCGCGTGGTGTCCCCGATCGTATCGCGCACGAGCATAATCCCAGCTCATCCGGCCGGCGGCCGGATGAGGGGGCCATCCCTGCGTGCCATCGTCCGCCCTGGCGGCCCGAGGGGCCGCAATGCTCCCGGGGGCCTGACAAAGGAGGCTCCCGTGCCTGTCCGTTGCGCTATAGTGAGACGTGTCTGGGCCGTTGCCGCATGGAGAGGCGCGTGGCGGAGGTCCAAGCAGCGCTGGTCCCCGGGACCGAGGGTCCTGGGGCGTGATTCTGCAACAGCCACCGGTGTGGTGGACCGTATCGCTTCGAAGGAGAGGATATGGCAAGAAAATTCAAGTCCATGGACGGCAACGAGGCGGCAGCCTGGGTGTCTTACGCCTTCACCGAGGTCGCGGGCATCTACCCCATCACGCCGTCCAGCCCCATGGCCGACCATGTCGACCAGTGGGCGGCCAAGGGCCTGAAGAACGTCTTCGGCACGCCCGTGCGCGTCGTCGAGATGGAGTCCGAGGCCGGTGCCGCAGGCACCGTCCACGGCTCGCTGGGTGCTGGTGCCCTCACCACCACCTACACGGCCTCCCAGGGCCTGCTCCTCATGATTCCCAACATGTACAAGATTGCCGGCGAGGGCCTGCCCGGCGTCTTCCACGTGTCTGCGCGCACCGTCGCCTCCCACGCGCTGAACATCTTCGGCGACCACTCCGACGTCATGGCCTGCCGCCAGACCGGCTTCGCCATGCTGGCCGAGGGCAACGTCCAGGAGGTCATGGACCTCGCCCCCGTCGCCCACCTCGCCGCCATCGAGGGCAAGACGCCCTTCGTCAACTTCTTCGACGGCTTCCGCACCTCGCACGAGATCCAGAAGGTCGCCACCTGGGACTTCGAGGACCTCAAGGACATGCTCGACATGGACGCGGTCCAGGCCTTCCGCGACCACGCCCTGAACCCCGAGCACCCGCACGTCCGCGGCGCGCACGAGAACGGCGACATCTTCTTCCAGCACCGCGAGGCCTGCAACGCCACCTATGACGCGCTTCCCGCCGTCGTCGAGTCCTACATGGACAAGATCAACGAGAAGCTCGGCACCAGCTACCACCTCTTCGACTACTACGGCGCCGAGGACGCCGACCGCGTCGTGGTCTGCATGGGCTCCTTCTGCGACACCCTCGAGGAGGCCATCGACTACCTCAACGCGCACGGCGAGAAGGTCGGCCTGGTCAAGGTCCGTCTGTACCGTCCCTGGTCCATCGAGCACTTCGTCAAGGCGCTCCCCAAGAGCGTCAAGAAGATCGCCGTCCTCGACCGCACCAAGGAGCCCGGCTCCATCGGCGAGCCCCTGTACCAGGACGTCGTCACCGCCCTCTACGAGGCCGGCATGAGCGACCTCACCGTCGTGGGCGGTCGCTACGGCCTGGGCTCCAAGGACACCACCCCCGCAGACGCGTTCGCGGTGTACACCGAGCTCAAGAAGGACGAGCCCAAGCGCGAGTTCACCATCGGCATCGTCGACGACCTCACCAACCTCTCGCTCCCGCGCGAGGAGGACACCCCCAACACCGCGGCCCCCGGCACCATCGAGTGCAAGTTCTGGGGCCTCGGCGGCGACGGCACGGTCGGCGCGAACAAGAACTCGATCAAGATCATCGGCGACCACACCGACAAGTACGTCCAGGCATACTTCCAGTACGACTCCAAGAAGACCGGCGGCGTGACCGTCAGCCACCTGCGCTTCGGTGACTCTCCCATCCGCTCGCCCTACTACGTGACCAAGGCCGACTTCGTGGCCTGCCACAACCCCTCCTACATCACCAAGGGCTTCAAGATGGTGCGCGACGTCAAGCCCGGCGGCACCTTCCTGATCAACTGCCAGTGGGACCTCGAGGAGCTCTCGCAGCACCTCAACGCCGAGGCCAAGCGCTACATCGTGAAGAACGACATCCAGGTCTACACGATCGACGCCATCGACCTCGCCATCGAGGTCGGCATGGGCAAGCGCACCAACACCATCCTCCAGTCCGCGTTCTTCGCGCTGGCCAAGGTCCTGCCCGCCGAGGACGCCCTGAAGTACATGAAGGACGCTGCCACCAAGTCCTACTCCAAGAAGGGTGAGGCCGTCGTCGCCGCCAACCACAAGGCCATCGACGCCGGCGCCACCGCCTTCAAGAAGCTCGAGATCCCCGCTGACTGGGCGACCGCGACCGACGAGCACGTCGAGCTGTCCCTCGAGGGCCGCGAGGCCATCGTCAAGCAGGTCAAGGAGCTCCTCGGCCCCATCAACCTGATGGACGGCGACTCCCTGCCCGTCTCGGCCTTCAAGGACAACCCCGACGGACAGTGGGAGCTCGGCGCCTCCGCGTACGAGAAGCGCGGGACCGCCGTCATGGTCCCCCACTGGGACGAGTCCAAGTGCATCCAGTGCAACCAGTGCGGCTACGTGTGCCCCCACGCCACCATCCGTCCCGTCGCCCTTGACGCCGACGAGGTCGCGGCCGCGCCCGAGAACATGCGCATGCTCGACGTCACCATGCCCAAGGATAGTGGCCTGAAGTTCGCCATCGTCGTCTCCCCGCTGGACTGCATGGGCTGCACCAACTGCGTCAAGGTTTGCCCCAAGGACGCCCTCACCATGGTTCCCCAGGAGAGCGAGTCCGACCAGGCGCAGGTCTGGGACTACGCGGTCAACCACGTCACCGAGAAGAAGGAGCTCCAGGGCAACAACGTCAAGGGCTCCCAGTTCCACAAGCCCCTGCTGGAGTTCTCTGGCTCCTGCGCCGGCTGCGCCGAGACCTCCTACGCGCGTCTCGTGACCCAGCTCTTCGGTGATCGCATGTTCATCTCCAACGCCACCGGTTGCTCCTCCATCTGGGGCAACCCCGCGGCCACCTCGCCCTTCACGGTCAACGCCGAGGGCCATGGCCCCGCGTGGAACAACTCCCTCTTCGAGGACAACGCCGAGCATGGCCTGGGCCTCTACGTGGGCTACATGGCCGAGCAGGCCAAGCTCGAGGCCATGACCTCCGAGCTCATCGCCGCCGACGGCGTCTCCGAGGAGCTCAAGGCTGCCGGCCAGGCGTGGGTCGACTCCAAGATGGACACCGACGAGTCCAAGGCCGCCGCGGCCAAGTACGTCGAGGAGCTCGAGAAGAACGGCTCCGAGGGTGCCAAGGCGATCCTGGCCGACAAGTCCTACCTCACCAAGAAGTCCTTCTGGATCTTCGGCGGCGACGGTTGGGCCTACGACATCGGCTTCGGTGGGCTCGACCACGTCCTTGCCTCCGGCAACAACGTGAACGTCTTCGTCTTTGACACCGAGGTCTACTCCAACACCGGCGGGCAGGCCTCCAAGGCCTCCAACCTGGGCCAGGTCGCCCAGTTCGCGGCGGCGGGCAAGGAGACCAAGAAGAAGTCCCTTGCCGAGATCGCGATGTCCTACGGCTACGTCTACGTGGCCCAGGTCGCCATGGGCGCCAACCCCATGCAGATCCTGAAGGCCATCCAGGAGGCCGAGGCCTACGACGGCCCCTCCCTCATCATCGGCTACAGCCCCTGCGAGATGCACTCCATCAAGAAGGGTGGCATGACCAACTGCCAGAACGAGATGAAGAAGGCAGTCGACTGCGGCTACTGGAACCTCTTCCGCTTCAACCCCGACGCCCCCGCCGGCAAGAAGTTCGTCCTGGACTCCAAGGAGCCCAAGGGCGGCTATCAGGACTTCCTGATGAACGAGGCCCGCTACGCCCGCCTGACGACCGAGTTCCCCGAGCGCGCGGCGGAGCTCTTCGCGCGCAACGAGGCGGCGGCCATGGATCGCTACCAGCACCTGCTCAAGCTCAAGGCGATGTACGCCGAGTCCTAGCGCAGCCTGCCTGACGGCATCCGCCAGCTAGCCGAGGGGCCGGGGGAGAGATCCTCCGGCCCCTTCCTTGTGCGAAGGTCGTACTGGCCCCACGTCCCGATGGCAGGGACTTGTGTGCCACGAGGGAAGACGGCCGGCGCGTAGGTCGCGCCGGCCGTCTGGCCGTTCCTCGGGAGCTCGGCCCTACGCGTCGAGCAGCGGGGTCATGGGGCCCTGGCTGAGCACGACCACGCGATGCATGGCGCGGCTGATCGCCGTGTAGAGCCTCCTGCGAGAGATCTCGTCGCCCGGGTAGGCCTCCGCCTGGGCGTCGGGCACGATGACCTCGTCGAACTCGAGGCCCTTGGCGAGTCTCAGGTCCAGGAGCACCACGCCTTCCTTGGGGAGCTCGTCTCCCTTGCCAAGGTATGTCACGGAGTCGCCCAGCTGGCGCGAGAGCCAGTTGGCACGGGCCTTGTCCTGCGCCACGACGGCACAGAGGCCCTCCCGGCCTCGCGCCTCCTCGACCTGCGCCCGCAGCTCGGCCAGGTACGCGTCCGCGTCCTGGGGACAGGCGCGGATGAGGGGCGCGACGCCCGGCCTCCTCACGGAGCTCAGGGTCACGCGCTCCTCCTCGTCGAGGAGGCCGCAGAAGAGCTCGGTGATCTCGGGGGAGGAGCGGTAGCTCGTGAGCAGGCGGCACTGGGCCACCGTGCCGTGCGTCTCCTCGAAGATGGAGCGGATGGCCTCGAAGCTCGCGCTGCCCTCGCGGATGGCCTGGTGACGGTCTCCCAAAAGGAGGAAGTGGGCACGGCCGAAGTAGCGTGCGAGGAGCATGAGCTGCGCCTCGCTGTAGTCCTGCACCTCGTCCACCATCACGTAGCGCGCGTCCTGCGCCCCGTCCCCGGTGAGCGCGAGCTTGAGGTAGAGCCATTCGACGGCGCTCAGGGCCTGCCTGCCGGTGACGCGCATGCCTATGCGGTCCAGACGCAGCCAGGAGCAGGAGTCCACGTCGGAGAAGGCGGGCGAGAAGAGCTCGCGGGCATAGCGGCGGGCGCAGGCCACGGTCTCGTCCTCGTCGGCGGGGGCGACGAGCTCCCCGAAGATGCGCATTTGCTCGTCCACGTCGAGGGAGAGCATCTGTTCCTGCAGCTCCTCGTTGTGGGCAAGCTGCGACATCCGACGCTCGACCTTCTGGTGCAGGTCCTCCTTCACGAGCGCGAAGAGGCGGGGGCCCATGCCGAGCCTGCCCACGTGCTCCTCGACGGACTTGCGGATCTGTGCGGCGGACACCAGTCGCACGTCGCCCACGCGGACGCCGCGGAAGTCGTCGTCCTCGAGGGCGATGGAGGCGACCGACCGCCCGAGCTCCCTGAGTGCGGAGGCGTCCACGCCCTCGCCTCCCGAGCGCTGGTCGAGCCCCTGCCCCGCGAGGAAGGACTTCCAGGTGAGGGTGTGCGGGTTGGACTCGCCCAGGCTGGGCAGGACGGTGTCGATGTAGCGGGCGAAGACGTCGTTGGGGGAGAAGAGGTAGACCTGGTCCGGCCTGAGGCTCTCGCGCTCCTGGTAGAAGAGGTAGGCGATGCGCTGGAGGAGCACCGAGGTCTTGCCCGACCCTGCGATGCCGTCCACCAGGAGGGCTGGGACGTCCTCGTGGCGCACCACCTGGTTCTGCTCGCGCTGGATGGTTGCCGTGATGGCCTGGAGCTTCTCGGAGTGGTGGCGCCTGAGCGCCCCGAGCAGGAGGGCGTCCTGGATCGCCACGCTGGTGTCGAAGTAGGACCTGAGACGGTCCTGCACGACGTCGAACTGTCGGCGCAGCTCGAGGTTCACCGTCTTCGTGCGTCCGTCCACCTCGTAGCTCGTGGGGCCGACCTCCTGGTTGTAGTAGGTTTGGGCGACGGGGCTGCGCCAGTCCACGATGAGGGGGACCTGTCGCTCGTCCGTGATGCCCACGGTCCCGATGTACACGTCGCGGGCGGGCCGCCCCGGCCTCATCTGGAGCCGCACCTTGGCGAAGTAGGGTTGCCGCAGGAGCAGGAGGGTGCGCCGCAGGCGGTCGAGCGTGAAGTCGTGATGCTGGTTGTAGGTGTCAATGACGCTGTTCAGGGTCTCGATGGCGGCCAGGGTCTCCATGGTCTCGTCGTCGCTGTTGAAGTTGAGCCTGACTTCCTCGCTCATGTCGCGCAGGTCCTGGGCAGCATACTCGTGCGTGGTCTCGAGCTCCCTCTGCACCGCGTCATGGATGTCCCGCAGGCGCTCGTGCGTCCTCTTGAGGTGGTCCTGCTCCTCGAGGAAGACGGGGTCGTCCTGATGGGTCGCGGTCGCGTCTGCGGCCGAGGTCATGGGCTCTGGCATGGCATCCCTCCGTTGCCGTGGCTCCGGGGAGTCCGGCTGTTCCAATGGGGCGCTCGGCCCCGACTCAGGGGATAGATTGTACCCGCCGCGGGGCGCCTGCTTGCAGCTTTGGCCGCCCCGCCGCCCCTGGCCGCCGTCTCCCTCGCCAGCGCCCCCAAAGCCACCGTTCGCGGAAATGACCAGAAAAACGCATACAATTCCCGAATCTGGGGTACGATTGCATCAACACAGGAAGCCGATACGAGCCATCGGCCAACCGAGGGGGTGATGCCAGTGGACAGGGAAGAGCCGATATCAGGGCGTCCCACAGCTGGCGTCGCGAGCCCCGTCTTCTTCTAGAGGCCATAGCAAGCAGGGCCTAGTAGGCGATACGAGCATCGCAGAATCCAAGGGACAGTCGGAAGTGCCGACCCAGCTGCGCAGGAGTCGGAGCGCCACCCGATGAGGCGCTGTGCTTCAGTCGCATCTGTCCTCGATCAAACAGCAACCTCAGCTAGGGCGTGTGACAAGTTATCGCATCTGTCGCAGGACACCCAGGTTCTGGGGTGTGAGCCAAGGAGGGGAGTCCAAAGGGCTCTTAGGGTGCCCGAAGGGGCGCGGCAAGAAGGCGTTTGCCAGCACGGTGGCAAAAGGCACGTGGTACGGCATGCTCCAGGGGCGGGTGGCCAAGACGGCACCCGCCCTTCATTGCGTTAGGATGGGAAGAGCGTCCCCGTCACAGGAAGGCCCACATGATCCGCCTCGCGCTCACCGACCTCGACGACACCCTCATCGCCTTCGGGCGGCCGCGCGCGAGCGACCGCGCCCTCACCGCGATTCACGGGATGCTCGACGCAGGGCTCCACTTCGGGCCCGTGAGCGGGAGGCTCCCTGCCGCCATGGGCTGGATGTTCGGGGGCGACGAGACGTGCTGCGCCACTGGCGCCTACTGCAACGGGCAGATGGTCTACCTGGACGGCGAGCCCATAAGCGTCACGAGCCTGGACGGGGGCGAGCTCGACCGCGTCGCGGCGTGGCTCACCCAGAACACGGACGACACCGTGCTCGCGGTCTTCGACGTTCAGGGGGGAAGCGGCGTCGACGGCGACGCCCTCTGCGTGACCACCGACGCGCAGAGGCTTGGACGCATGGGGGACGAGTTCGGCTGCGCGGGCATCGTGCCACGCCTCGGTGCCTCGAGCTACGTGAAGTCCAACATCCGCTGCGGGGGTAGCCCCGAGCGTCGCCTCGAGCTGCGCGACGCCCTCAAGGGGGAGTTTCCCGCCTTCGACTTCGTGTTTCCCAGCAACTGGGCGCCCCTCATCGACATCACGCCCAAGGGCTGGACCAAGGGCTCGGGCGTCCGCGTGCTGGCGGATGCGCTGGGGATAGGCCTCGACGAGGTGGCCACCTTCGGTGACTCCGAGAACGACCTGGGAATGATCGCGGGCTTCCCCAACTCGGTCGCGGTGGCGAACGCCAGCGACGAGGTGAGGGAGGCCGCCCGCTGGCACATAGGGCCGAGCTCCGAGGACAGCGTCGCCGACGCGCTCGCGGACATCGCCGTGGCGGCGGGCGAGGGCGGCATGCCCCGCTTCATGGCCGGCGCGTGAGGGCGGGTCTCCTCTCCCGGCCGGCGTGCCTCTCCTACGAGGCGTTGCCCAGCGAGAAGCGCAGCGCCACGGGGTTGTGGTCGCTCGTGGCGAAGCCCGTGTCCACGTTGGTCGCCGTGGCGCTCACGTTGTCAGAGACGATGAAGCCGTCCACCGTGGTCTGGTAGCTGACGCCGGGCTGGTAGGGGATGTCGTCCCCGCGACAGCTGGCGACCTCCTCCAGGTTCTGTGCGCGCACGACCGAGAAGCCCTGGGGCAGGTCCCCGTCGTCCATGACGGCAACCCAGTCGGGCACCTGCTGCCGGCTGGGGTACAGCTCGAGCGAGCCGCAGAGGGCATGGTTCCAGTCCCCGCCCGCAATCACGTAGTTGCCGCGGGCGCGCTCGGAGGACAGGACGTCGCCCAGCATGGCGAGTTGGCGCGCGCGGCTGCCCCCTCCCGCGTCGTAGGCGGACATGTGGCTGTTGACCAGCACGAGCTCGTGTCCGTCGGCAACGGGGATGCGCAGCATGGCGAAGCAGCGGTCGAGGTCGAAGAACTTCGTGGGGAAGCTCTCGTCCACCGGGTAGCTCCTGCGCGTGGCCGAGGTCACGTTCGCGTCCGAGAGCGTCAGGAGGCCCGAGCTGACGCGTCCGTGCGGGGCCGTGATGGGCCAGGCAAGGAAGCCGGAGTGGAAGTTCGAGGCGAAGACGGACTGGTACCCGGCAAAGGCCCCCTCGAACGCCTTGACCTGATTGACATGATGGCTGCGGTCGGAGTCGACGTCGACCTCCTGCAGGAGAACGAAGTCCGGGCCCTCGCCCCCGAAGGCGTCCCTCAGGCTCGAGACGTCGCCCTGGGTGCAGGCCTCCACCGACTCGCGGCTCGTCGCGACCGAGCTCGTGCCCCGGGTGGGCGTCCCGTCGGCCATGCGGCCCTCGTCCATGAAGAAGGTGTAGTCGGGGGTGTAGGCGCCGAAGCCGATGTTGTAGGTCGCTGCCGTGTACTCCCTCCCCGGCTCGAGCTGGCGCGCCGCGTCCTCGGCGCCTGCCTTCCCGGTCTGGACCAGCTCGTCGTCGGGGATGCGCGCGTAGTGGCTCTCGAGGTAGATGGCATAGCCCCCGACGACGGTGGCCGCGACGACGGCGAGGGCCAAGATGGTGCGGAGGAGCGTCAGGAGGGCCCGTGCCACGCCATGCCGCCCCCGTCCGTCCTCCCGCTTGCGGGTGTGCTGTCTCCGACTGTGCTTGGACATGCCCCGCCCCTTCTCCGGGGCCGTGCCTCGCGCACGGCCGATTTCACAACGGTATATGACGCCGCGTCACGGCAGAAGGATGCTTTCGACGAGCGCGCCTGGATTGGCGCTTCGTGTGGCACCCGGGCCTACCGTTGCGCGGCCTAGGCGTCCGCCTGCGGAGATATGCGCAAAAACGCGCATCCCGCGTCTAATATCGAATCAGGTGGATAAGTGACTCCGCCACGAGAGAAGGGGGGCACGCATGGGACAGTATGTCATGGTCGAGAAGGAAGGGCTCTACCAGTTCAACCTCTGCGACAGCAACGGGCATGTGGTCCTCGCGTCCACGGTGTATCCCTCGCGCGAGGAGTGCCTTGCCGGGATGGACTCGACGAGGGCCCTTGCGGTGGGCGCTCCCGTGCAGGATGGCACGGTCCACGGCTTCGGTCGCGTCGCCGCGCCAAAGTGCCGCATCCACCAGCAGCTCGATGGCAAGTACTACTTCGTCTTGGTGGACGACGCGGGAGACGCGCTCGGGCGCTCGCACGCGTATCCGAAGAAGGAGAGCCTGCTCAGGCGCATAGAGCGCATGAGGAAGGAGAGCTCGTCTCCCCTGGCGCTCGAGGAGTAGGGGAGGCCCGCCGCCCGATGGCGCGCCGGGCATGCCAGGCTATGCGTGGATGACGACCTCGAGGGTGGGGTTCTGGATGCCGGAGCGCTCGATGACGGCTCGTGCGCGATCGAACCACGAACCGTCGCCGCGCCTTGACCCGTCCTGCTCCAAGGTGATGCGCGTGGGAGCGGCGAGCTCCTCCAGGCAGTCGGCCAGGGCGGAGAGGTTGCCCCCGTAGTAGGTGGGGAAGCCCAGCTCTCGGGCGAGGAGCGCGTGGAGCTCCTCGGGCCCGCCCAACGCGCTCTCGCGCAGCTCGACCTTCTTCACGCGTGCCTCCCGTCCGGCTGGACCCCGCTAGTACAGCCGCTCGAAGCTCTTATAGTGGTCGCCGGTGTAGTAGACGAGCCCGTCGTTGGAGAAGACGATCCTCTCGCCTCCACGGAAGCCGCCGGTGTAGTTGACGTCGCACTCGGTCCAGCTGTGCCCGCGCTTGTCCGGGAGCTGCCCGTCGTCGTTGTGGTAGCGGCTCCCGCCGATGGACATGCCGGGACAGACCTCGTCCAGGTTGCCCTTGGAGCTGTCCCAGCCCGCCTCGCGTGCCTTGGTCTTGCTGACGAAGTTGGCGGGCAGGTGGCCGAACTCGTGGACGTAGGCGGCCAGCTCGTCCTTGGAGGTGTAGCGCCCGTCCTCCCTGACGCCCTCGGAGGGCGCGTCGTCCTGCAGGGCGGTTCCCTGGGTGCCGGAGGTGGGGGAGCCTGCCTGGGCCGCACCCTCCTGCGGCGTGCCCTGGCCCGCGTTGCCGCCGGATCCGCCCGCAAGCGCCACCACGATGGCCACGAGCAGGGCGATGATGGCGCTGGTGACGCGTGCGACCTGCTTCTTCCCGAACATCCGTCCTCCTGCCGTCTTGGTGCCGTGGATCCGTTGCCCTAGTAGAGCGGCAGCTCTCCCGTGATGGGGTCGACCTGGTCGGCATGGAGGGGCTCGAAGGCGAGGCAGGTGTAGGTGGGCTCCCCGTGGAACTCCGTGAGGCCGGCGTCTCGCACCAGGGCGACGGCGAGGCCCCGCTCGCGCCCCTCGTCCGCGATGCGCAGGAGCTCCTCCTCTGAGTCGACGTAGACGCAGACCTTGGCCACTCCCGCCGCGAACCAGTCGGAGAGCGGGGTGGGCTCGCGCGCGCCCTCCTCGAGGTAGACCCAGCCCTCGTCGGGCGTGGCGCGCAGCTCGTCGAGCCTTCCCTCGCGCACGAGGGCCATGAGGGTCGCCTCGACACAGGCGTGCCCTGCCTGGGCCGCGATCTTGCCCTTGCGCATCTTGAGGTCGCGCCTCATGACGATCATCTGCTTCGACTTGTACGCCATCGCGTCACTTCCGTCCTCGTCCGCGTCGCGCGGACGCATGGCTGCGCCCCCCGCCATCACCGGTGGCAGGGGGCGCGGGGTGTGCGGCATCGCCCTACATGGGCCCCATGGGGAACTGCTCCTCGGCCAGCTTGGCCACGTCCTCCATGGCTCGGGCGATGTCGTTGGCGCGCTCGACGCCTAGGAACTTGACGACCTCGTCCACGAGGTCCAGGCCCACCTTGTACTCCTTTTCGAAGGCGTGGACGTTGTCCTTGTTCAGGTGCACGAAGACGCGCCTGCGGTCGACCTTGCTGTGCTCGCGGGTGATGATGCCCTTCTCCTCGAGCTGGTTCAGGTTGCGGTTGACCTGGGACTTGCGGATCTTGGTCCGCTGCGCGATCTGGGTGGGCGTGATGGGGATGCTGGGGTCCCTCTGGTCTTGCAGGTAGAGCGCGTAGCAGACCATCATCTCGTTGCGGGTGAGCCCGGCGGAGATGCTGACGTTGTCTATGGTGGTCGCGAGGTGGAGCCAGGCGTGAAGCAGGGGTTCGCTGGTGGTGTTCATCTTCGGTCCTTTGGACGTCGTGGCATTTCTGCAACGTCCCGGCCCATTTCCTTTCCCGAGTGCCATTCGGTCGGGGGAGGGGGTGACGTAGTGGCTACTCGCTGACCTCGAGCAGTTCGATCCTGAAGTTCAGGGCCTTTCCGGCCATCTCGTGGTTCATATCGAAGGTCACGTGACCCTCGTCCTTGGCGGCGACCACGGCCTGGAAGGGCTGGCCGGAGGGGGAGCTGAGCATGACGTGCGCCCCGACCTCGAGCTCCTCCGCACCGGGGATCTGCGCCAGGGGGATGGTCTGGACGAGCTCGTCCCTGCGGGGGCCATACGCCTCGTCGGGCTCGAGCCTGACGTCGACGACGTCACCCACGGACATGTCGCGCACCGCGAGGTCGAAGCCCTTGATCATCTGGCCGGCCATGCAGGTGAAGGCGAGCGGCTCGCCCCTGTCGTGGGAGGAGTCGAACTTGCTGCCGTCGTCGAGGGTGCCTGTGTAGTGCACCCTCACCTTCTTGCCTTCGTTGCCCATGTCGCCTACCTCTCCTCTCGCGTGGTCAGTCGCAAGACTTTCGAGCTGATTTCGTTTTCCTTGGGTAGCTGGACCCATATGGCCTCTACCTGCGACATTTTAATGATGGACACTTTAGCAAATTGTGCGGGAAGTGTCAGTCCCGCGGCGAGCGGGTATCATTTGCAGCTGAGTGACGAAGCTAACTTTTTGCCGCGGGGCGCGTCGCCCGCCCGCGGCCGCGCCGCTGCGGCGCAGGGAGGGTGTTGCCGGATGTTGGACAGGCGTCTCTTGGACCTGGTGCCTGGGGCCCTGCGCCACGTGCTCCTCGCCGTGGGGCTCAAGTGGGTCTCACTTGCCTGCGACGTGGTGCTGGTGTGGGCGCTGGCGCCCGTGCTGGCGGGGCTCGTGGGGGCTTCCACCCAGGGGTTCGTCCCCGCCTTGGCAGTGGGGCTTCTCTCCTGCGCCGTCAAGGCGGTGGCGACGCGGCTCGAGGCCGACCAGTGCTTCGAGGCCTCCTCGGACGTGAGGCGCGTGCTGAGGCAGCGCATCTTCGAGAAGCTCCTCAGGGTCGGTCCCGGCTACACGCGCGACGTTCCCACGGCGGAGCTGGTGCAGCTCTCGGTCGAGGGCACGGAGCAGCTCGAGACCTACTTCGGCAGCTACCTGCCCCAGCTCCTCTACTCGGTGCTGGCGCCGCTGACCCTCTTCCTCGTCCTCAGGGGGACCTCGCTGGCGGCGTCCCTCGTGCTCCTGGCGTGCGTGCCCCTGATTCCCGTGGCCATCGTCCTGGTGCAGAAGGTCGCCAAGCGCATCCTGGCGAGCTACTGGGACGAGTACGCGACCCTGGGTGACTCCTTCCTCGAGAACCTCCAGGGCCTCACCACCCTCAAGATCTACCAGGCGGACGCGGCCCGGCACGAGGCCATGAACGAGGAGTCCGAGCGCTTCCGCGTCGTCACGATGAAGGTCCTGCGCATGCAGCTCAACTCGATCATCGTGATGGACGTCGTGGCCCTGGGCGGGGCCGCGGCGGGCATGGCGGTGGCGCTCTGGCAGCTCGCGGAGGGTGGGGTCGACCTCGCGGGCTGCATCTCCGTCGTGCTCCTCTCCGCCGACTTCTTCCTGCCCATGCGCATGCTGGGCTCGTACTTCCACGTGGCCATGAACGGGATGGCGGCGGCGGACAAGATCTTTCGGGTCCTCGACCTCCCCGAGGGCGATGGGGAGGGGGGCGAGAGGATCGTCCCCGGCGACCACCTGTCCGTCTCGCACCTGAGCTTCTCCTATCCCGGCGGCCAGGAGGTGCTGCACGAGGTGAGCCTGGACGTGCCTGCCGTGGGCGTCACGGCGCTGGTGGGCGAGTCGGGCTCGGGCAAGTCCACCGTGGCGGCGCTCCTCGCGGGCAGGGAGTCGGGCTGGGAGGGCCAGCTGCTGTTGGGGGGCAAGCCCCTCGAGGGCTTCTCCCGCGCCGACCTCGCCCGCTACGTGACCACCGTTCCCAGCGCGGCCCACCTCTTCCGCGGCAGCGTGCGCGAGAACCTCCTCATGGCCAGGCCCGACGCGAGCGACGGGGAGCTCTGGGACGCCCTGGGCTCGGTCTCGCTCGCAGGCTACCTCAGGACGCAGCAGGGGCTCGACACGGTCGTGGAGCAGGAGGGGCAGAACCTCTCGGGCGGGCAGAGGCAGCGGCTCGCCCTGGCCCGGGCACTCCTGCACGAGTCGTCCGTGCTCGTGCTGGACGAGGCCACGAGCAACGTGGACGTGGAGAGCGAGGACGCGATCATGGCGGCGGTGCGCGAGGTCGCGCGCTACAAGGCGGTCGTGCTCATCTCGCACAGGCTTGCCAACGTGGTCGACGCGCCCAGGGTCTACGTGCTGGAGAAGGGTCGCGTGGTGGGCTCGGGAAGCCACGAGGAGCTGCTCCGGGGCTGCGAGGCCTACGGGAGGCTCTGGGGGAGCCAGAGGGAGCTCGAGGGCTACGCCGGGGCGGGCGCCCCGGCCGAGGTCGAGGGGACTGGTGCGGATGAGGACGAGTAGGTTCCGGGTCACGGGGAGGATGCTGGCGCTCACTCGTCCTCTCGCCGGCGTGATGGTCGTGGCGGTGGCATGCGGGGTTGCGGGCTTCTGCTGCGCCACCTTCCTTCCTACCCTCGCGGCCTGGGCAGCCGTCTCCGTCGCTCGCGGCAGCCTGGGGGCGGAGGGCCTGCCTGCGGTGTTCTGCGCCCTCGCCGCCTTGGCGGTCCTGCGCGGGGTGCTCCACTACGCCGAGCAGAGCTGCAACCACTACATCGCCTTCCGCCTCCTCGCGCACGTCCGCGACCTCGTCTTCGGGAAGCTCAGGGAGCTTGCGCCGGCCCGCCTCGCGGGGAGCGACCGTGGCGACCTCGTCTCGACCCTCACTGCGGACGTGGAGCTGCTCGAGGTCTTCTTCGCCCATACCGTGTCGCCCGTGTGCATCGCGGCCGTGATGTCGGGCATCATGGTCGCCTTCCTCGGCCGTTATGACCTGCGCCTGGGCATGGTCGCCCTCGTGGGGTACCTGGTGGTGGGCCTGGCGCTCCCGTTGCTCGCCTCGCGCGCCTCGGGTGGCCTGGGTCGTGAGCTCCGCGACCGGGCAGGTGGCCTTTCGGGCCTCGTCCTGGACGGGCTCAGGGGTCTCGCCGAGCTGCTCCAGTTCGACGCTGGTGAGCGCTACCTGGAACGGCTCGGGGAGGACTCCCTCGCCCTGAGCGGGCTGCAGCGCAGGATGTCCGGCCTGGGAGGGATGGGGTCGGCCGTCGCCGGGGCCTGCATCACCCTCCTCTCGCTGGCCGAGCTTGCCCTGGCGGCGCATCTCGTCGTCTCGGGGAGCCTCGACGGGGCGTCCGCGGCCGTCTGTGTGGTCGCCTTCCTTGGGTCCTTCGGCCCCGTCGTCGCGCTGGCGCGCCTGGGCACCGGCCTGCAGGCCACGCTCGCCGCGGGCAGTCGCGTCCTTGACCTCCTGGACGAGGAGCCCCAGGTCGAGGAGGTCACCGATGGCGCGCAGGTAGGCTTCGATGGTGCGGAGCTGAGGGGCGTGAGCTTCTCCTACGAGGGCGAGAGGGTCCTGAGCGACGTGTCGCTCGAGCTTCCGCGGGGGAGCGTCGTGGGCGTCGTGGGCAAGAGCGGGTCCGGCAAGTCGACCCTCTGCCGTCTGCTCATGCGCTTCTGGGATCCCGACCGCGGCAGCATACTGGTGTCTGGGGAGAGGATCGACTCCCTGGACACCGGCTGCCTGCGCTCGCTCGAGGCCCTGGTGGAGCAGGACACCCAGCTCTTCCACGACAGCATCCGGGACAACCTGCTCATAGCCCGTCCCGACGCGACCCAGGAGGAGCTCGAGGAGGCCTGCCGCGCGGCGTCCGTCCACGACTTCGTCACGAGCCTGCCCCAGGGCTACGACAGCATGGTGGGCGAGCTGGGGGACACGCTCTCGGGCGGAGAGAGGCAGCGCCTGGGCCTGGCCCGGGCCTTCCTGCACGACGCCCCCCTCCTGATCTTGGACGAGCCCACGAGCAATCTGGACTCCCTCAACGAGGGCACCATCCTGCGCAGCCTCGACCGACAGCGCGGCAAGAGGACGGTGCTCCTGGTGAGCCACCGCGCCAGCACCATGTCGCTGGCCGACGCGAGCTTCTCCATGGACGACGGGCGCGTAAGCTAGGGTGGGCACGCGGCCCCGTCATGGCAGGACGGGTCGGCGGGGCCCCGGAAGGGAGGGCGCATGGCGTCCGTCGATGGCTTCATAGGCGTCTTCGACTCCGGCGTGGGCGGGATCAGCGTCCTGCGCGAGCTCGTGGGCCTCCTGCCGCACGAGGACTTCGTGTTCTTCGGCGACTCCGCGCACAACCCCTACGGCGAGAGGGGCGTGGACGAGCTCAGGGAGCTCTCTGGGGGCATCGTGGACTCCTTCCTGACAGAGGGCGCGAAGGCGGTGGTCATCGCCTGCAACACCGCCACCAGCGCGGCCGCCGCCCAACTTCGGCTCGAGCACCCCAGCCTGCCCATCGTGGGGGTGGAGCCCGCGCTCAAGCCCGCCACCGAGCACGACCCACACGACCGCATCCTCGTCATGGCCACCCCGGTAACCCTGAGGCTCGACAAGTTCCACCGCCTCGCTCGCGAGTTCGGCTCGGGCTCCGAGGTCATCGCCGTCCCCTGCGTGGGGCTCGCGCATCGCATCGAGCAGGGCGACCTGGATGCCCCCGACCTGCTCGAGCTCATCGAAGGCCTGGTGGGGGAGTATGCCGGTGCGGTGGACTCCGTGGTCCTGGGCTGCACCCACTACCCCTTCGTCGCCCGCCAGATCCGTCAGGTGCTGGGTGACGTGCCCCTCTTCGACGGCGGCGCGGGGACCGCGCGCAGGCTGCGCTCGCTTCTGTCCGAGGCCTCGCTTCTCTCGCCCTCGAAGGGGAAGGGCAGGGTGGAGCTCCGCTCGAGCCTGAGGGGGCCGGGCGTCCTGGAGCGCTACGAGGAGTTCTTCCGCATGAAGGCCTAGCCCCCCGCGCGAACGGGGACAGAAGCTCCTGTTGAAGTCTGGTCGTCTGGTCGGCCATCCCCCAACCTAGCCTCCGCGTGAACGGGGCCGGAAGGACGCTCGCGAGCCCGCCATTGACGGGCCGGCGGTCGTGGTGCCGCGGAAAAGAGGTGCCCGGCTAGGCGCGGGGCTTGCCCCAGAAGAAGAGGGCGACGGTGCCCGGGCCGGTGTGGCAGCTGATGGTGGCTCCTATGTCGAAGTGGAGCACCCTGCCGTCCATTTGGGGGAACTCAGCCTCGATGCGGTCCGAGACGGTCCTGGCGTCGTCCAGGCAGGCGGAGTTGCTGATGAAGACGCGCTTGTCGTAGCCGTCACCACCCTGCGCGAGCTCGTGCATGAGCTGCACCACGCGCCTCTGCGCCCGGCCCTTGGTGCGTATCTTCTCCACCACCGCGAGCGAGCCGTCCGCCTCCACGTCCATGACGGGGCAGATCTTGAGCAGGCCACCCACGAGTCCCGCCGCCTTGGAGATGCGCCCGCCCCTGATGAAGAAGGTCAGGTCGGACGAGAAGAACCAGTGCTGGACCTCGAGGCGGTGCTCCAGGGCCCAGGCGGCGAGCTCCTCGATTCCCATGCCGCCCTCGCGGAGTTCCGCGAGGCGGTTCATGAGCAGTCCGTATCCTGCCGAGGCGGCAAGGGAGTCGACGACCACGAGCCTGCGCTCGGGGAACTCGGACGCGAGCTGGTCGCGGGCGGCACAGGCGGAGCCATAGGTGCCCGATATCCCGGACGAGAGGGTCAGGTGCAGCACGTCCCTCCCCGCCTCGAGGAAGGGACGCCAGAACTCGATGTAGTCGCCGACGGAGACCTGCGAGGTGGTCACGTCCGCGCCGGAGAGCATCCGCTCGAAGAGCTCGGCGGGGGCGTGCGTGCGACCGAAGTCGTCCTTGCACCAGACGCCGTCGACCTGGTAGTTGAAGTACACGCACTCGATGTCGCGCGCGTGGAGGAAGTCCTCCGTCACGTCGGCGGTCGAGCAGCAGCTCAGTACGTAGTCATGCATCGCATCCTCCTGATGGGACGTGGCCGTGGCTTGGTCTGGTGCTTGCCCGTGCGGGCGAGAGGCGCCTTCCCCGGCGCCTTCGGACTCCTCGCTAGAAGACGCCCAGGAAGCCGTGGACGAAGAGGGCTGCGGCGACGGCACCCACGAAGGGGGCGATGCCCGGGACGAGAAGCCCGTAGCGCCAGTTGTTGTCCACCTTCCCCTTGATGGGGAGGAGCTGGTAGGCGAGGCGGGGACCCAGGTCGCGAGCCTGGTTCATGGCAAAGCCCGTGATGCCGCCCATGCCCATGCCCACGGCCCAGACGATGAGGCCCACGGCGATGGCGAGCATGATCACGTTCTCTCCCGCGCGGCTGGCGGCAGCGAGGATGGCGCTGATGAAGACGAAGGTGCAGAGCGCCTCGCAGGCGAAGTCGCGCGGGAGGTTCTGGATCACGGGGTTGGTGGAGAAGATGTTGCGCTGCGCCGTGGCGTCGATGACGCCCTCGGAGGCACGGAAGTCGTCCGCGTACATGAACCAGGCGACGACGGCCCCCAGGAAGGCTCCGAGCATCTGGGCGACGACGTAGGGCACGAACATCCCCCAGGGGACCAGCCCCAGGATGCACTGGGCGAGGGTCATGGCGGGGTTCATGCAGACCGAGCCGCCGAAGACGAAGAGGCAGACCGAGATGCCGAAGGACCAGGTGGTGATGGCGAACATGTGCCCCGATCCCTGGTACTTGGTGCCTTTGAGCACGGTGTCGCAGTGCACGCCGACGCCGAAGACGATCATGAGGGCCGTGCTCGCGAGCTCTGCCAGGACTGCGTGGGGCATGGGGGCCTCCTTGTGTCGGCCATCTGGGCTTGGGCTCCCACCATCTTAGCAGGCCCCGAGCCTCGTCCCGCCCGCCCCGGCGCATCCGGCCGGACGGGCATGGAGAAGGGGCCGCCGCCCGAAGGCGACGGCCCCTGGTCGGAGCCTGTGGTCGGGGAGGGCGCCTACTTGGCGAGGGCCTCCTCGACCGCGACGGCGCAGGCCACGGTGCAGCCTACCATCGGGTTGTTGCCCATGCCGATGAGGCCCATCATGTCCACGTGCGCGGGGACGGAGGAGGAGCCGGCGAACTGGGCGCTGGAGTGCATGCGGCCCATGGTGTCGGTCATGCCGTAGGAGGCGGGGCCGGCGGCCATGTTGTCCGGGTGCAGGGTGCGGCCGGTGCCGCCGCCGGAGGCCACGGAGAAGTACTTCTTGCCCGCGAGCGTGCGCTCCTTGAAGTAGGTGCCCGCGACGGGGTGCTGGAAGCGCGTGGGGTTGGTGGAGTTGCCGGTGATGGAGATGTCGACGTTCTCGTGCCACATGATGGCGACGCCCTCGCGGACGTCGTCGGCGCCGTAGCAGTTGACCTTGGCGCGCGGGCCGTCGGAGTAGGGGATGGTCTCGACGACCTTGAGCTCGCCGGTGAAGTAGTCGAACTGGGTCTTCACGTAGGTGAAGCCGTTGATGCGGGCGATGATCTGGGCGGCGTCCTTGCCGAGGCCGTTCAGGATGACGCGCAGGGGCTTCTTGCGGGCCTTGTTGGCGTTGTTGGCGATGCCGATGGCGCCTTCGGCGGCGGCGAAGGACTCGTGGCCGGCCAGGAAGGCGAAGCACTCGGTGTCCTCGCCCAGGAGCATGGCGCCGAGGTTGCCGTGGCCCAGGCCGACCTTGCGGTCCTCGGCGACGGAGCCGGGGACGCAGAAGGCCTGCAGGCCCTCGCCGATGGCCGCGGCGGCCTCAGAGGCGGTCTTGCAGCCCTTCTTCACGGCGATAGCGCAGCCCAGGGTGTAGGCCCACTTGGCGTTCTCGAACGCGATGGACTGGATGCCCGTGGTGATGTCATACGGGTTAAAGCCGAGGTCGGTGCAGATCTTTAGGGCCTCGTCGAGGTCGGCGATGCCATACTGCTCACAGGCCTTGGTGATCTTGTCGATGCGGCGCTCGTAGCCTTCGAACGTAACTGCCACTATGCTCAGCTCCTCTCTCTACTCTTCGCGGGGGTCGATGACCTTGGCCGGGCTGTCCCACTGGCCGTAGCGGCCGATGGCGTCGTCGACGGCCTGCTTGGGGTCGACGCCCTTCTTGATGGCGTCGGTGAACTTGCCGAGGTTGAGGTACTCGAAGCCGATGATCTCGTCCTTCTCGTTGAGGGCGAGGTGGGTCACGTAGCCCTGGGCGAGCTCGAGGTAGCGGGCGCCCTTGGCCTTGGTGCCGTAGGTGGTGCCCACCATGGAGCGCAGGCCCTTGCCGAGGTCGTCGAGGCCGGCGCCGACGGGCAGGCCGCCCTCGGAGAACGCGGTCTGGCTGCGGCCGTAGACGATCTGCAGGAAGAGCTCGCGCATGGCGACGTTGATGGCGTCGCAGACGAGGTCGGTGTTCAGGGCCTCGAGGATGGTCTTGCCGGGGAGGATCTCGGCGGCCATGGCGGCGGAGTGGGTCATGCCCGAGCAGCCGATGGTCTCGACGAGCGCCTCCTCGATGACGCCCTCCTTGACGTTGAGGCTCAGCTTGCAGGCACCCTGCTGGGGTGCGCACCAGCCGATGCCGTGCGTGTAGCCGGAGATGTCCTTGATCTCCTTGGCCTGGACCCACTTGCCCTCCTCGGGGATGGGTGCAGGACCGTGGTACGCGCCCTTGGCGACGGGGCACATCCCTTCCACTTCTGCGGAATACTGCATGATTCTCCTCTCCACCACGTATGGCGCCCTGGTTCCCTTCCCCTGGCGCCCCTCTCCGGTGAATCTGGCGTCGCATGTGCCAGACAGGTCCATTTTAGGGCAAGGGTGGGCCTCCATGCGCGCCAATGCATGGGACGCTGTCCCCGGGAGAGAGAGGGCCCCCGGCGCGGGCTCGGCGTGGGCTGCGGGTTGCGCACGCGGGGCGGGAGGCGTGCGCCGGGTGTCCGTCCCGCCGTGGCGGCGCGAGTCCGTATAATCCCAGCCATGAGAGACTCGTCGAACATCCCCGCCTGGGCGCTCGAGCTGGCCCTGGTCGTCACCACCATCATCTGGGGCGGCGCCTTCGTCGTGCTCAAGGGCGCGCTCGACGCCGTGAGCCCCGGCTGGCTGCTCGCCGCCCGCTTCTTCCTGGCGGGGGCGATCCTCGCCGCCGTCTTCTGGAGGCGCCTGCGCGACAACCTCGACGGTAGCCACCTCGTCGCCGGCCTCATGGTGGGCCTGCCCGAGGGTCTCGCCTTCCTGATACAGAACGTCGGCCTCACCGACACGACCCCTGGCAGGAACGCCCTTCTCACCGCCACCTACTGCGTGATGGTCCCCTTCGTCGACTGGCTGGTCCAGAGGCGGCGTCCCGGCGCGAACAACCTGGTCGCCGCCTTCATGTGCCTGGTGGGGGTGGGTCTCGTCTCGCTTCGGGGGGACCTCTCGCCCTGGCTTTCCGGGGGAGACTGGCTCACCCTCCTCTCGGCGCTCTTCTTCGCGCTCAACATCGTCGCGGTGGGCCGCTACGGCAGCGCCCACGACAGCGTGACCCTCACCATCGTCATGTTCTTCGCGAGCTCGGCGGTGAGCCTCGCCTACGCGCTCGCCCGCGAGCCCCTGCCGCACGCGCTCGACCTGGGGGTCGACTTCTGGCTGCAGCTCGCCTATCTGGTCGTCCTGGCCTCGGTCGTGGCGCTCCTCATACAGAACGTCGCCCAGAAGAAGGTGGACCCCTCGCGCGCCGCCCTGCTCCTCTCGCTCGAGAGCGTCTTCGCCATGCTCTTTAGCGTGCTCCTCTACGGCGAGCCCCTCACGCCCCAGCTGGCGCTGGGCTTCGCGCTGGTCTTCTCCGCCGTGCTGGTGAGCGAGCTCGCCGGCGGCAGGGGCAAGGGGCGCGCGTAGGCGGAGGCGGTGCGCCCCCTGTGGCGTCTCGTCGGGTCCCGTTCCCGTAGTTATCCCGTTCCCGTAGTTATGGTGGGCTTTGGCCTCGCCTGCCCGCCTGGCGCCCTCCGATGGGCTACGCTGGTTCGCTACCGTTCGCCCGTCCGGCGGCGCGGCGAGCGCAACCCGTGAGGAGGCCCCGTGATTTCCGAGATCGCCCTGAGCCGTGCCTGCAGGCCCGCCATCCTTGGCAGGGGCCGTATCATCGCGCATCGCCCGGGGTCCATCGGCCGGAGGTCCTGCGACTATGACGGGGCCCTCACCAGGCTGTCGGGCAGGGTTGCGTCGTCGTCGGGCTACGCCGACCACTACGACGCGCGCATCGCCTTCGACGAGGCGGCCGACCGCGTCGCCTCCTACTCCTGCACCTGCCCCGCCTCGGACCGCTACCCCGGCCCCTGCAAGCACAGCATCGCCCTCGCCCTCGACTACAACGCCAGCCCCGAGTCGTACGAGGGTCACAGCCGCACCATGCACGCCAGCACCTCGTCCGTCCTGGGCGAGCTCCTCGACCGCAGCGAGGCGGCGCGCCACGTGGTGGTGGGCGGCCAGACGCCGGAGCGCCCGGGCGGCGTCCGAGTCCTGCCCACGCTGGTGCGCGACCGCGACCTCTTCCTGCGCCTTCGCATAGGGGGCTCGCATGGCTCCTACGTGGTGCGGAGCATCTCGGGCCTGGTCCAGGCCGTGCAGGGGGAGGAGTTCTTCGAGTACGGCAAGAGGCTCGCCTTCGTGCACGAGCAGCGCATGTTCGACCTGCCCTCCCGCGAGCTCCTGCGCTTCCTCTCGCGTGCGGTGCAGAACCGGAGGGCCTTCTCGTCGGAGCGCCTTGGCGGCAGGGTCTTCGGCGTGTCGGGCGCCTCGGGATCGTCTGCGGGGCGGGAGCTCAGGCTGTCCGGCCCGGAGGCCGACGAGCTCCTCGAGCTCATGCTGGGGAGCGAGCTGGAGCTCGAGAGCGTGCCCGCCCTGGCCCGCAGGCCAGCGTCGACCCGGCGCGTCGTGGTGCGCGACGGGGAGCCCCGCCTGCGCTTGGCCGTACGCCCCGCCGGCGACGACTCCTACGAGCTTGAGCGCCAGGGGTCGGCGGAGTTCTTCTCCACCGACGAGCACCTCTATGCCGTGGAGGGGGACACCCTCTGGCGCTGCCCGGCCCGCCTCGAGCGCGTGGCGCCCTTCCTCACCGGGGTCTTCGGGAGCCCGCTTCCCCAGCTGCTCCTCTCCGCCGCCGACGCACCGCGCTTCGCGGCGAACCTCCTGCCCAAGCTCGAGCGAGCCATGGACGTGGAGCTGCCCGAGTCACTGGACGAGCTGCGACCGCTGCCCTGCCAGGTCGAGTTCTACCTCGACTACGACAGGGAGGGCGTGAGCTGCGACGTCCAGGCGGCCTATGGCGAGCGCCGCCACCACGTGCTCGCCTACGAGCTGGGGTCCGTCGTGGAGCCTGGGCGTGACCTCGAGGCCGAGGCCGGCGCCCGTCAGCTTGCCCTGCGCTACCTGTCGGGGCGCAAGGGGGAGGGGCTCGCCCGCATACCCGCCCGCTCCGATGATGCCATTGCCCGCCTGCTCTTCTCGGGCCTCGCGGAGTTCGCCGCGATGGGCCGGGTGCTCACGACGCCCGAGTTCGACCGCCTGGCGAGCGACGCCAGGCCCCGGGTGCGCCTGGGCCTCTCCGTGAGGTCCAACCTCATCGACCTCAGCGTGTCCGCCGACGACCTGCCGCTCTCGGAGCTCCATGCCCTGCTCGGGAGCTACCGCCGACGCAAGCGCTTCCACCGCCTCAGGGACGGTTCCTTCGTTGACCTCTCGGGCCTCGACCTGGACGAGGCGGAGCGCCTCGCCGACGAGCTCGGGCTTGGCTCGCGGGAGCTTGCCAGCGGGCATGCCCGGATCCCCTCCTACAAGCTCGCCCTCCTCGACACCCTGGTCTCGGACGACGAGAAGGACGAGTCGTTCAGGGAGTTCCTGCGCGACTTCCGCTCGCACGACCCGGCGGACTACGAGCCGCCCGCGTCGCTCGCCGGCCTGCTCAGGCCCTATCAGGCCGAGGGCTTCGGCTGGCTGAGCGCCCTCTGCGACATGGGCTTCGGCGGGATCCTCGCCGACGAGATGGGACTGGGCAAGTCCCTGCAGCTCATCTCGCTCCTGCTCGCCCGCCGCGGCAGGGGCCTCACCCTGATCGTGTGCCCGGCCTCCCTGGTCTACAACTGGCAGGCCGAGTTCGAGAAGTTCGCCCCGCAGTTGGACGTGGCGGTGGTCGCGGGCACGGCGGCGGAGCGAGACCGCGTCCGCAGGGAGCCGGGCCACGAGGTGCTCGTCACCTCCTACGACCTCTTGCGGCGGGACGTGGAGGCCTGGATGGCCATGCCGCTGTGGTGCGAGGTGCTGGACGAGGCGCAGTACGTCAAGAACCACGAGACTCTCGCCGCCCGCGCGGTCAAGGCGCTCGACGCGCGCCACCGCTTCGCCCTCACCGGCACGCCCATAGAGAACCGGCTCTCGGAGCTCTGGAGCATCTTCGACTTCCTGATGCCGGGGCTCCTGGGCTCCTATGACCGCTTCCGCGACCGCTACGAGCAGCCCATCGTGGAGGGTGACGAGGAGGTCGCCCAGAGGCTGCGCGCCGCCGTGGGCCCCTTCGTGCTCCGCCGCCTCAAGCGAGAGGTCCTGCACGACCTGCCCGAGAAGCTCGAGCAGGTGGTCTACGCCCGGATGGA
Organism: uncultured Olsenella sp.; assembly: GCF_959602185.1. Classification (NCBI taxonomy): domain Bacteria; kingdom Bacillati; phylum Actinomycetota; class Coriobacteriia; order Coriobacteriales; family Atopobiaceae; genus Olsenella; species uncultured Olsenella sp. The sequence continues at coordinate 103,907 of NZ_CAUGRZ010000002.1, read as the reverse complement.
GGGGGAGCAGCGGAGCCTCTACTCCGCCAGCGAGCAGGCGCTGTGCCTCTCGCTCACCAGGCAGAGCGACGACGGCTTCGACTCGGGCAAGCTCCAGGTCCTGGCGGAGCTCACCCGCCTGAGGCAGATCTGCTGCGACCCGCGCCTCCTATTCGAGGACTACGACGGCCCCTCCTGCAAGCTGGACGCGGTGCTCGAGCTGGTGCAGAGCGCCGTGGACTCGGGGTCCAAGATGCTCGTCTTCTCGCAGTTCACGAGCTATCTCGCCCTCATCGCGCACGAGCTGGACGAACGTGGGCACCCCTACTACACCATCACGGGGGCGACGCCCAAGAAGAGGCGCCTCGAGCTGGTGAACGTCTTCAACGAGGACCAGACGCCGGTGTTCCTGATCTCGCTCAAGGCGGGCGGCACGGGCCTCAACCTGACCGGTGCCTCCATCGTGGTGCACGCCGACCCCTGGTGGAACGCCGCCGCCCAGGACCAGGCGACCGACCGTGCCCACCGCATAGGCCAGACCCGCGACGTCATGGTCTACAAGGTCATCGTGCGCGACAGCATCGAGGACCGCATCCTGGCCCTCCAGGAGGCGAAGAGCGACCTTGCGGAGCAGGTCGTGGGCTCGGGGGAGGGCATGAGCCTCGCCTCGCTCAGGCGAGAGGATCTGCTCGCCCTGCTCGGGGACTAGGCCTCGGGCGCGGGCGACCGTGCGTTGTTCGTCCGCGCCGCGACCACGTCGATCGCGTGCGTCTTGCTCCCGACTACGTCCAGCGCGTGCGTCTTGCTCTCGACTACGTCCAACGCGCGCGTTGTGCTCCCGACTACGTCCAGCGCGCGCATCTGCGTCGCGACTACGTCCAGTGCGTGCGTTGTACTCTCGACTACGTCGATCGCGTTTTTTCTCCGCCGCTCAACTGGGCAAACGTAGAGGCATCAGACGCGTTGGACGTATTGGCGCACACGGCTGACGCGTTTGACGTGCTCGAGCTGGCGAGAGACGCGTTCGACGTAACGGAGCTGGCGAGAGGCGCGACGAGCGTCGGCGTGAGGTGAAGAGCGACCGCCAGCGCTCTCGGCCGTCGCCCGTTGCACTATTGTGGGCGGGCACGGTACGCATGCGCGCGGGGGAGGCTCCACGGTGTTTCTCATTGGTGCTATCGCAAACGGCCTCGAGGCCTTCGTGGGCGGGCTCATAGGCCTGGCGTTCAAGAGCCGGGTCTCGGACGAGCTCGGGGACTTCCTTCTCAAGGGACAGGGCCTCTGCGTGGTGCTCGTGGGGGTCCAGGGCATGGCGCAGGGCGGCAGCGTCATCGTGGCGACCCTCTCGCTTGCCCTGGGCTGCCTCTTGGGCTTCTGGTTGGACATCGATCGCCAGGTCACGCGTCTGGGCTCCTGGGCGCAGCGACGCATCAACGCGGCCTTCGAAGGCAGCGAGCGCCTGGGCAGCTTCTCCGAGGGCTTCGTGTCGGCCACGCTCTTCACCTGCACGGGGGCGATGGCGATCATGGGCTCGCTCCAGAGCGGAATCCAGCTCGACCACGCGACTCTGGTGTCAAAGGGCGTCATCGACCTGGTGGTGTGCATCCCCTTCGCGGCTACGATGGGCATTGGCGTGCCCTTCTGCGGGGTGAGCCTGATTGTCTACGAGGGCGTGCTGAGCGCGCTCGCGGCCGTGCTGGGAGGACTGCTCTCCTCCGAGGTCGTGGCCGAGGTGGCGCTCGCGGGGTCGGTGCTGCTCTTCGCGGTGGGGACCAACCTGCTCAAGCTGACCGACCTCAAGGTGGCCAACATGCTCCCGTCCGCCTTCATGCCCATCCTGCTCGTGCCGCCCATGCAGGCGCTAGGACTGCTTTAGGCGGCTCTGGAAGTCGTCCGCGCGCCCGAGAAGTCGTCCGCGCGCCCTAAAGGAGTTGGCTGCGCAGTTTTGCGAGGGCAAACTACGCAGCCAACGATGCGTTTGGTCGTGCAACATGCAAGACCCCAGGATTCGGCGCGTTAGATGCGGACTCTGGAAGGGGAGAAGTCCGCAACCAACTTTGCAGCCGCCCGCGCCCGCTGGAGCCACCTGCCCCAGCCGTCCGTTGGAGCTGTCCGCGTCCGTTGGAGCGGCCTGCCCCAATCGCCCGCTGGAGCCTCTGACCGCCATGCCCCTTTCCCGCGACGACCCACGCGCTAGATCCCACGTGTTAGAGCCCACGTGCTAGATCCCACGTGCTAGATCGTGGAGCCGAACCACTTCTGCTCGATCTGGTCCTGCGTCCCGTCTGACTGCAGCTCGACAAGGGCATCGTTGATCGCCTGGGTGAGCTTGGGGTTGTCCTTGCTCACGACGATGCCGTACTGCTCGCCGGTCGGGATTTGGCCGCCGTCGGGGATGACCAGGTCTGCGTAGGCGCTGCTGATCTCGTAGCTTGCGACGGGCAGGTCGCAGACGGAAGCGGCGTAGAGGCCGGTCTGGACGCCGGTCAGGCACTGGATGATGTCGTCCAAAGGGACGATGGTGGCGTTGGGGAGGTTCTCGCGCGACCATGCCTCGCCGGTGGTGCCGGATTGCACGGCAATCTGGGTCCCGGAGGCGTTGAGGGCGTCCGCCGTCGTGGCGGCGCTGCCCTGCTTGACGACGATGGCCTGGTTGGAGTCCAGGTAGGGGTTGCTGAAGTCGATCTCTTGCAGGCGCTCGTCGGTGATGGTGACGGCACCCAGGGACACGTCGGCCTTGCCGCCCTGCTTGATGGTGGGGACGATGGTGTCGAACTGCACCGTGGGCAGGATGTTAGGCTCGAGCCCGAGCTTCTCGCACACCGCCTTGTAGAGGTCGACGTCGAAGCCCTCGTAGTCGCCCGTGTCGGCGTTCATCGAGACGAAGGGCGGGAAGTAGAAGTTGCTGATCATCGTGAGCTTTCCGGGCTCGACGAGGGTGTAGCCCGCCTCCGTCGCGGATCCCGCCGTGCCGCCGGCGGAGCCCCCTCCCTGCGCGGAACAGCCGGCGAGCTCGGCGGCGAGGCCTAGCCCACAGCTGGCGAGAAAGCTACGGCGAGAGATGCTGATGCTCATGATGGGTCTCCGTCCCTATTTGCTTCGGGCGGTCTTCGTGGCCGTCCCCGTCGCGCCCGGGGGTTGCTCCGTGCGCTTGCAGGGCAGTTTGCGCCCGAAGTCCCCTTCGGTGGGGCAGTTCTCGCCTCCTTTAACATGGATGTTATAAACATGACGCAAAACTCTTCAAAAAAGGAATTCATTATCAAGAAAATAAAAAAATTCGAGAATATCATGCACATAAAACCGCATATGACACTCACTTCGTAATCTTTATGAAGCTACATGAATATAAACTAATGCTTAGGCTGCAGGAACTTTCGTTACGTACGCCCAGAAATAGCGACCGCTCGCCTAGAAGAAAAAAATCAGGAGGCAAGCATAAGTCTATGGTCAAGATGCAGACAGAAAGTTTGTAAGTGAGAAAAATTGGTTTTTAGTTGGCATGTGGAGGGGACGGAGCGAGACGCCCATGGACGCCGCGCCCCTGCGCCGGGGGGACCTGCACCCCTCCAGGCAAGCAAGGGAGGGTTCTATGCAAGCAGCACTACAGAGGTTGTTCCATCTGGAGGAACGTGGGACCAACATCCGCACGGAGGTGATCGCCGGCCTCACCACCTTCGTCACCGTGGCCTACATCCTGGCCGTCAACCCCTCCGTGCTCGCACAGTCGGGGATGGACAGCGGCGCGGTGTTCACGGCGACCGCGGTGGTCACCTTCATCGGCACCTGCCTCATGGGCCTCATGACCAACTATCCCTTCATCCTGGGCCCGAGCCTGGGGCTCAATGCCTACTTCGCCTACACCGTATGCCTTAGCATGGGCTACAGCTGGCAGGTGGGCCTTGCCGCCTGCTTCGTTGAGGGCCTCATCTTCCTGCTGCTCTCGGTCACCAAGCTGCGCGACCTCGTCTTCAACGCCATCCCGCAGAGCCTGAAGCTCGCCATCACCGCGGGCATCGGCCTCTTCGTGGCCCTCATCGGCCTCAAGGGCGCCGGCATCATCGTGGGCAACGACGCCACCCTCGTGGGGCTCTTCAACATCCACGAGAGCCTCGCTGACGGCAGCTTCTCCACGGCAGGCATTTCGGTGGTGCTCGCGCTCGTGGGCGTCATCATCACCGGCATCCTCTCGTCCAAGCACGTGAAGGGCGACATCCTGCTGGGCATCCTCATCACCTGGGCCCTGGGCATCGTCTGCCAGCTCGCCGGCGTCTATGTGCCTGATCCGGCGGCGGGCTTCAACAGCGTCCTGCCCGACTTCTCGCGCGGGCTCTCCGTGCCCTCGCTGGCGCCCACCTTCATGCAGCTCGACTTCAGCCACATCACCGACCTCGGCTTCCTCACCGTCGTCATGGCCATCCTCTTCGCCTCGCTCTTCGACACCGTGGGCACCCTCGTCGGCGCGGCCTCCAAGGCCGGCCTCCTCGACGAGGATGGCAACCTTGCCCACACCAAGGGCGCGCTCGTGGCGGAGTCCCTGACCACCATGGTCGCCGCGGTCTTCGGCAACTCGCCCACTTGCGTCTCGGTCGAGTGCGCCGCCGGCATCACCTCGGGCGGCCGCACCGGGCTCACCTCGATCACCGTCGCCGTGATGTTCGTGCTCTCGCTCCTCCTCTCGCCCTTCTTCCTAGCGATCCCCATGTTCGCGACGGCACCTGCCCTGATCATGGTGGGCTTCTCGATGATGGGCGCCCTCTTCGGGGTCGACTTCGGCAACGTCTGCGAGGGGCTTCCCGCCTTCGTCTGCGCCATCGCCATGCCTTTCACCTACAGCATCGCCGAGGGCATCTGCCTGGGCATCATCGTCTACGTCGTGGTCAACCTCGCCGCCGGTGAGGAGCGTAGGCGCACCATCAGCCCCATGATGTACGCGCTGGCCGTGCTGTTCGTCCTCAAGTACCTCGTCATATAGGAGAATCGCGGTGGGCCGCGGCCGGGGCCAGACCGAGCCTGCGGCCCGTCGCGCGACATGCTGGACCTCTCTTAGGATTGGAGAACCCATGGAAGGCAAGTCGTTCGTACTCAAGGGTGACGTCTGCTACAACGTGTCCCAGACCGAGTTCCGCACGCTCGAGGCAGGCTACGTGGTCTGCGTCGACGGCGCGTCCGCCGGCGTCTTCGAGGAGCTGCCCGAGCGCTATGCCCAGCTGCCCCTGCGCGACTTCGGCCATGCCCTGATCGTCCCCGGCCTCAACGACATCCACGTGCACGCGCCGCAGTACGGCTTCCGTGGCATCGCCATGGACCTGGAGCTTCTCGACTGGCTTAACACCTACACCTTCCCCGAGGAGAGCAAGTACGCCGACCTCGCCTATGCGGAGAAGGGCTACTCGATCTTCGCCGACGACCTCCAGAGGTCCTTCACCACGAGGGCCGTCGTCTTCGGCACCATGCACGTGCCGGGCACCGAACTGCTCATGGACAAGCTCGAGGCGACGGGCCTCAAGACCTATGTGGGCAAGGTCAACATGGACCGCAACAGCCCCGACTACCTCAGCGACCAGACCGCCGAGGCGTCCCTCGAGGCGACGCGCTCCTGGCTCGCGGACGTGAGCGGCCGCTACCAGAACACCCTGCCCATCCTCACCCCGCGCTTCACGCCCACCTGCTCTGACGAGCTCATGGAGGGCCTCGGCAAGATCAAGGCCGAGACGGGCCTTCCCGTGCAGTCGCACCTCTCCGAGAACCTGTCCGAGATCGACTGGGTGAAGGGCCTCTGCCCCTGGTCGAGCTGCTACGGCCAGACCTACGACCACTTCGGCCTCTTGGGCGGCAACTCCAAGACCATCATGGCACACTGCAACTACTCCACCCCCGAGGAGGTCGAGCTGTTGAGGGCTACGGGCACCTACGTGGCGCACTGCCCCCAGTCCAACGCCTTCCTCTCGTCCGGCATCGCTCCCATCCGCGACTACCTGCGCCGCGGCGTCAACGTGGGACTGGGCACCGACGTCGCTGGCGGCGCGAGCCTCAACATGTTCCGTGCCGTCGCCGACGCCGTGGGCTGCTCCAAGCTGCGCTGGCGCTGCGTCGACCAGGAGCTCCCGTCGCTCACCATCCAGGAGGCCTTCTGGATCGCCACGCTGGGCGGCGGCTCGTTCTTCGGCAAGGTGGGAAGCCTGGACGAAGGCTTCGACTTCGACGCGCTCGTGCTGGACGACTCCGGCATCCGTTCGCCGCGCGAGCTGAGCGTGGAGCAGCGCCTCGAGCGCTACTGCTACCTCGCCGACGAGGGTGGCAGGCTTGCCGCCAAGTTCGTCGCCGGCAAGGAGATCGAGCTCTAGGGCACAGATTGCCGCTGGATCGTCGTGCGCCCCTCTCGCCTGCGTCTTGCGGGGGAGAGGGGCGCGCCTTCTTGTGCCGAGATGTCCGTTTTGACCGTTTTTGCTAAGATGAATGCAGCCAAGACAGACGAGGGAGGGAGAAGAAATGCATACCACGACTCTTGTTCCCACTACGTGTCCCTACCTCGTGAGCGCGCAGGGGGACCGCATGCGGCTCACCCAGGAGGCCTATGAGCTTGCCAAACAGGTGGCTCAGGTCCTCTCCTCGCCTTCAGAGGGCAAGGGTCGTGGTCCGCACCTCGTCGGCACGGGAACGGCAGCGAAGGTCCTCGGCGTGTCTCGCAGGACCGTCGCTCGCATGATTGACAGGAGGGAGCTGCCGTGCGAGCGCATCGGCGGCAACCACCACAGGAGGGTCGCTATGGAGGATGTCGTGTCCCTTGCGTTGAGAGTGCGCGCGCAGCGGTCTGCCGCGCTCGAAGAGATGAGGGATGCCGCAGACGAGGCGGGCTTCTATGATACGGACCTGTCATCGTACCTTGACGGTCTCGGCTAGCCGCAATGCAGCTTGCTGTCCTTGACGCAAACGTCTTCGTCACGACATGGACGCTTGACGTGCTGCTCACGCTTGCCGACGCCGAGGTATTCGAGCCCGTCTGGTCCAAACGCATCATCGAAGAAGCCAGGAGGGCGAACTAGCGCATTCGTGGCAACGCGGGCGATGCCATCTTTGACGCTGCCAACAAGGCATTTCCGTTTGCCCAGGTAAAGCTTGCGAGGCGGCCACCTGGCCTTGACCTTCCAGACTTGGACGACGTGCATGTGGTGCGTGCCGCAATCGCCGCGGGCGCGGGCACCATCGTCACGTACAACCTCAAAGACTTCCCCGACTCCGTCCTGCGGCAGTTTGGCGTGATGGCGCGCCATCCAGATGCCTTTCTGCTGGAACTGGCGAGCTCGCGCTTGCAGGTGGTCTTTGACGCCCTTAAGGTGCTGGTGAGCGAGAAGCGACATCCACCGCGAGGGTGGGGCGAGGAGCTCGACGCCTTGCGCAACAACAGGTTGTACGGATTTGCGAGTTGGGCTGAAGCCATCTTGGCGTCTGACGATTCGTGAGGGGAGAGGGGCGCGCCTTTCTTGTCGCGGCTTGGCCGAATGTGTGAGCGACGTGCGCCCGTCACTCTCGTCTGGTGATACTTCTCGCCTTGTGCAATAATTCCCACGCTGTAACATACTTCACAGGGTGCGAAGTGACTGCCAACAGGGAAGGAGTCGCGGCATGCGACAGGCCCCTCGCCAGAAGAGCGCCGCCACGGCGGCGAGCGCCGACCGACGCGTCGTGCGCACGAGGCGTGCCCTGCGCGACGCCCTCGCGGAAGAGATCGAGGTGACGGGCGACCTCTCCCAGGTCACGGTCACCGCCGTCTCGGACCGCGCAGGCATCACGAGGCGCACCTTCTACTCCCACTACCGGGACATCCCCGACCTCGTGTCCTCGCTCGAGGAGCGGACCATCGACGAGCTCAGGAGCCGCGTCGCACGGCTCTCCGCCGTCAACCTGGACGAGCTCCAGAGGGTCATCGCCCGGCTCGAGCCGGCTCCCGGCGCGGTGGGGCTCCTCGAGTACTTCAGGTCCCGCCCCTACCTGAGCCCCCTTCTGGGCGAGGGGGGAGACCCTGCCTTCGCCGAGCGCATCAAGCTCATGGTGCGCGAGGTGGTACAGGACCGTGCGCTCGACGGGCTGGACCTGCGCGCCATCCCCTTCTTCGACTACTACCTCACCTTCGTCATCTCGGCCGAGGTCGGCGTCCTCGCGCGCTGGCTCTCGGCGGGGATGCGCGAGGACGTGGGCGACATGGCGCGCGTCATGACCGCTCTCCTGTTCGTCAGGCCCGGAGACCTCTACGGCAAGTCGCTGCAGTTCGACGTCGACGCCCTGGGCCTCTCCCTTCTTGGAATTAAGGAGACAAGCGATGACTAACCACGCAGGTTCCAACGCGGCGCAGACAGAGGCCACGCAGGGAGTGGAGCTGAGGCAGCAGGGGGCGGAGCTTAGCCCCGCCAACCCCGTCGACCTGGGGCACGCCGAGCTCAGGCTGGGCATCGACGTGGGCTCCACCACGGTCAAGCTCGCCGTCATCGACGCCCGCAACCACCTGGTCTACGCGAACTACGAACGTCACCACACCGACGTGCGAGCCACCGCGAAGGCCCTCTTCGAGCGAGCCCGCTCGGTCATCGGCGACCCCTCCATGCGCGTGTCCATCACCGGCTCCGGCGGCATGCTGCTCGCCAGGTGGCTCGACCTCGAGTTCGTGCAGGAGGTCATCGCCTCGAAGCGCGCGGTCGAGGCCCTCATCCCCCAGACCGACTGCGCCATCGAGCTGGGCGGTGAGGACGCCAAGATCATCTACTTCGACAACGGCATCGAGCAGCGCATGAACGGCACCTGCGCCGGTGGAACGGGTGCCTTCATCGACCAGATGGCCTCGCTCATGCGCACGGACGCCTCGGGCCTCAACCAGATGGCCAAGGAGGCCACGCACATCTACCCCATCGCGAGCCGCTGCGGCGTCTTCGCCAAGTCAGACGTGCAGCCGCTGCTCAACGAGGGCGCCGCCCCCGCGGACGTGGCCGCCTCCATCTTCCAGGCCGTGGCCAACCAGACCGTGTCGGGCCTCGCCTGCGGGCACCCCATCCGCGGCTACGTGGCCTTCCTGGGCGGGCCCCTGCAGTACCTCTCCGAGCTGCGCAAGCGCTTCTACGAGACGCTGCACTTGGACGAGGAGCACCGCGTCATCCCCGCCAACGCCCACCTCTTCGTGGCGACGGGTGCCGCCCTCGCCGGGGAGTCCGACAAGCACGTCACCTTCAGCGAGGTCGTCGACGCCCTTGCCAGCCTCAAGGGCACCCAGGGCTCCGAGGTCGCGCGCCTCGACCCGCTCTTCGCCACCGAGGACGACTATCGCGCCTTCAAGGAGCGTCACGACAAGCAGGTCGTGCCCAAGGGACGGCTCGAGGACTACCACGGTCGCGTGTTCATAGGCATCGACGCCGGTTCCACCACCATGAAGGCGGCCGTCGTGGGCGAGGCCGGACAGCTCCTCTACACCTGGTACGACAACAACAACGGCGACATCCTGGGCACCGCCCGCAAGATCATGGACGACATCTACGACCACCTGCCCGAGGACTGCGCCATCGGGCACGTGACCACCACCGGCTACGGCGAGGGCATCCTCATCGAGGCCCTGCGCGCCGACTCCGGAGAGATCGAGACCGTGGCGCACCTGCGTGGTGCCAAGGCCTTCGTGCCCGACGTCGAGTTCATCCTGGACATCGGCGGCCAGGACATGAAGTGCCTGCAGGTCAAGGGCGGCGTCATCGAGCACATCATGCTCAACGAGGCGTGCTCGGCCGGCTGCGGCTCCTTCATCGCCAACTTCGCCGACTCCATGGGCATGACCGTGCAGGAGTTCGCCAAGGCAGCAGTCGGGGGAGAGAGGCCCATCGACCTGGGCAGCCGCTGCACCGTCTTCATGAACTCCCGCGTGAAGCAGGCCCAGAAGGAGGGGGCGACCATCGGCGACGTGGCCGCGGGCCTCTCGTACTCCGTGATTAAGAACGCCCTGTTCAAGGTCATCAAGCTGCGCGACTACGACCAGATTGGCAAGTACGTCGTGGTCCAGGGCGGCACCTTCATGAGCGACGCCACCCTGCGCGCCTTCGAGCTGCTCACCGGCCGCGACGTGATCCGCCCCGACATCGCCGGCGTCATGGGCGCCTACGGTGCGGCTCTCCTGGCCCGTGACCGCGCCGGTGCGAGCGGCACCTCCACACTGCTGCCGCGCGTCGCCATCGACACCCTCGAGGTCAAGCGCATCCAGACCCACTGCGGCCGCTGCTCCAACAACTGCCAGCTCACCATCAACGACTTCGGCGGGGGCCACCGCTTCGTCACGGGCAACCGCTGCGAGAAGGGCGCGGGCAAGTCAAAGAGGGAGCAGAGCAAGGCTCCCAACCTCTTCGCCACCAAGAACAAGCTGCTCTTCGACCGCAAGGGGCTTGCGCCCGACGAGGCGCCCCGCGGCACGGTGGGCATCCCCCGCGCGCTCAACATGTACGAGAACTACCCCTTCTGGCACCGCTTCTTCACCGAGCTCGGCTTCTCGGTCGTGCTGAGCGACCAGACCACCAAGAGGACCTACGAGGCGGGCATCGAGTCCATGCCCTCCGAGTCCGTCTGCTACCCGGCCAAGCTGAGCCACGGCCACGTCATGAACCTCCTGGCCAAGGACCCGGACTTCATCTGGATGCCCTGCATCCGCTGGGAGCGCACCGAGGACGGCAGCGCCACCAACCACTACAACTGCCCCATCGTCATGAGCTATCCGCAGGCGCTGGAGCTCAACGTGGACGAGCTCGCCTCCGACAAGGTCGAGTACCTGGCGCCCTTCATCCCCTACGACGACAAGCGCGAGCTCAAGCGCCGCCTGTACGAGCTCATCGCCGTCCAGAGGGCCGAGGACGTACGCGCCGGCAAGGGCCGCTTCAGGGGAGAGGCGATCACGCGCCAGGAGATAGACGCCGCCGTCAACGCGGCGTGGGAGGAGGACCTGGCCTTCAAGGACCAGATGCACCGCCTGGGCGACGAGGTCCTGCAGTGGATCGAGGACAACGACGCACACGGCATCGTCCTGGCGGGCCGCCCCTACCACAACGACCCCGAGATCAACCACGCCATCCCGGAGCTCCTGCACTCCTTTGGGTTCGCGGTTCTCACCGAGGACTCCGTCGCCCACAAGATGCAGCCCGAGCGGCCCATCCGCGTGGTCGACCAGTGGATGTACCACAGCCGCCTGTACCGCGCCGCCCGCTTCGTGGCCAGCCGCAACGACCTCGACCTCATCCAGCTCAACAGCTTCGGCTGCGGCCTGGACGCCCTCACCACCGACCAGGTGCAGGAGATCCTGGAGGCCTCGGGCAAGATCTACACCGTGCTCAAGATCGACGAGGTGAGCAACCTGGGCGCCGCCCGCATCCGCGTGCGCTCGCTCATGGCCGCGCTCAAGGAGCAGCGCGCCGAGCTCGAGCGCCAGACCGCGGCCGGCGTCGCCGGCGAGGCGGCCCCCGTCGGCGTGCGCCTGGCAGATGGCTCGCTGGAGCACGCGCGCCAGACCGATCTCAGCCGTCGCACCCCGGTGTACCGCGAGGCAAAGAGCGCCGCGGTCAAGAAGGTGCGCTACACCAAGCAGATGCAGGCCGAGGGCTACACCATCCTGGCACCGCAGATGTCGCCCATCCATTTCGAGATCGTGGAGGAGCTCCTGCGCTCCGAGGGTTACAACGTGGTGCTCCTGCCCTCCGTCGACCACAAGGCCGTGGACACGGGGCTCAAGTACGTAAACAACGACATCTGCTACCCCTCGATCCTGGTCACGGGCCAGATCATGGAGGCGGTGCTCTCGGGCAAGTACGACCTGTCCCGCACGGCCGTGCTCATCTCGCAGACCGGCGGCGGCTGCCGCGCGACCAACTACATCGCGCTCATTCGCAAGGCCCTGAAGGACTCCGGGCATGAGGACGTCCCCGTGATCTCGCTCTCCGTCGCAGGAGGGCTCGACGAGGACAACCCCGGCTTCCAGATCCTGAGGCCCGGCCTCATCGTGAAGGCAGTCTACGGCCTGCTCTACGGCGACCTGCTGATGAAGCTCCTGTACCGCACCCGTCCCTACGAGGCCGAGGCCGGTGCCGCCAACAGGCTCTTCGACCACTTCATGAGCCGTGCCAAGGCGCTGATCTGCCGCACCGACCGCAAGAGCTTCTACCGCCTCTGCCAGGACACCGTCGACCGCTTCGACGCCCTGCCCCTGGTGGACGACCGCAGCAAGCCGCGCGTCGGCGTCGTGGGGGAGATCCTCGTCAAGTTCCACCCCACGGCCAACAACCAGGTCGTGGACGTGATCGAGGGCGAGGGCTGCGAGGCCGACGTCCCGGGCCTCGTGGACTTCTTCCTCTTCGGCACCTCGAACCAGATCAACATGAGGGACGAGCTGGGCACCAAGGCGACGAGCCGCCTCACGCACGGTGCGGGCATCAAGCTGATCGAGGGCATGCGCGCGCCGATCAACCGCATGCTCGAGAGGTCCGAGCGCTTCGAGCCCTACATCGACATCTTCGAGCTCGCCGCCAAGGCCAAGCAGGTCCTCTCGCTCTGCAACACCATGGGCGAGGGCTGGCTGCTCACGGCCGAGATGGTGGACCTCATCGAGAGCGGCACCCCCAACATCGTCTGCGCCTCGCCCTTCGCCTGCTTGCCCAACCACGTCGTGGGCAAGTCGGTCATCAAGAGGCTGCGCCAGATGCACCCGGAGTCCAACATCGTGGCCGTCGACTACGACCCCGGTGCGTCGGAGGTCAACCAGCTCAACCGCATCAAGCTGATGATCTCGGTGGCGAAGGAGAACTTCAGGAACGGCGGGGCGTTCAGGGTCCAGAATCCCGACGACCCCACCGAGCGCGTGGTGGCGCCCTATGTGGACGAGACCCGCTACCAGCGTAGCTACACCGACCGCATCGTGGACGAGCGCGCGGAGAGCGCGGCGGTGCACGGAATCAGGCTGTCCCCCGAGCAGCTGGCCGAGATCGAGCGTGCCAAGCGCAAGGCAGGCGTGAGGTAAGGGAGCAGGAGAGCACGAGGTAGCTACGCAGAAGGCGGACACGAGGTAGCCACGCAGAAGGTGGACGTGGGGCAGGGGGGCAGCCACCCGCGCGGCAGGAGGCGGGGCGTCTGCACGGCAGGAGACGATGTCGCTGCGGCGGTCCGGCTTCCGCCAAGAGGTACTTCCAGGCGAGAGGGACGCTGCGGCGAAGGCCAGGCGCTCCTCTCGCCATTTTTCTCTCCCTCCCCCTCGCGAGTGCACAAACTTAAAGCTTCAGATTGCGCATTCGACTACCCATGCCTCCTCCTTTCCTGGGCAAACATGCTGCTTAATTGTGTTGAGTGCGCAATTCGAGGCATTCAGATTGCGCACTCGCGAGAGGAGACACGGGGAGAGGAAAGAGGCGAGCGGAGAGAGGGGCAAGCGGGATGAGGAAGCGCGGAGCTTGTCCAAGCGGGGTAGTCCGTGGGCTTTCTGTGACGAGTGTGTTCCCACGTCGGTTCGACGGCAGGCAACTTAAGCGTTAGCTGCAGGTTGGTGTCATGGCTGAACTGCGCAAACGAGGCTTGCATACATCAACCCCAATCTGCTGGCAGTCTGCGGCAAGCTGCCAACGAGGTACCTACGAGCTTGCGTTGCTAGTCTCGCCGCATGGATATCTTCGTGTCGGGCGGCAGCTCCCTGGAATTGCTGCGCAGAAGCAGGATTGACAATCAGGTCACGGTCGCGCCAACGGGCTTGCGGCGAGTGAGGAGGTCGGCATGCCCCTACGAGCGCCTGGGTGACGTCGCGGTCGACCGGCTCTCTGGTCTTCTCGCCATCAATGCAGCGCATCCATTGCGCCTTCATGCCCCGGACCCGGGGCATAGGGTTCGGCATCGTCTCGTGGCAAGTGACATGTGTTCGGTCGAGTTTCCCGCGACCGCCTTCCTGGGCCTGTCGTCCCCGCTTCTGAAGCCTGGGACGCATGGGTTTGCGATAGACGTTCCCCAGCTCAGCCTCTTGCAGCTTGCCCGAGACCGGCAGAGGCGCATCCGAAGGGGCATCCTTGAGGACTTTGCCGCCCTCGTCGACCTAACGGAGTTCACAAACGAGATGTGCGGCAGCTACGGCAGGGACCCACGGGACCCCTTGCGGGGAGCCTGTACGTATGGGCTCAGGCCACTCCAGCGCCTCGAGGACTTCTCTGGCTTCTTGGCTGGCTGCTCGCGCATGCGGGGCGTTGCGCTGGCAAGGCAGGCCGCGCATCTGGCAGTGGAGAGTGCCGCGTCCCCGATGGAGTCGCTTCTCGCCCTGCTCCTGAGCCTTCCGCCAGAGCTGGGTGGCATCGGTCTCGAGAAGCCCCTGGTCAACCAGCCTTTGGACCTCGGGCCGTCTGGAAGGGGAGTCCAACACCGGAGGCTCAGGCCCGACCTGTACTTCCCTGGCCTGGAGCTCGCACTTGAGTATGACAGCGGGGAATGGCATGACCTGGCGGAGCAGCGAAGGGAGGACGTTCGTAGGATGCAGGACTACGCGGCACTTGGCATCGTCGCCTGCCCCATTGTCTTCGATGACTTGCGCACGCCTGCGGCTGCTGAGACGCTTCTGGCTCGAGTGATTTCGTCTTCGTCGAGGCACATGGGGAAGCGGCTTGCGCGAGAGCGACTTGACCTGCTCGGGGACCCCGAGCTGCGTGCCCGGCGCAGGATTCTCCTCCGACGGCTGCTCCCCCGTGGCCGTCGTCCGCCCGAGTGCGCAAGCTGAACGTACTGATTTGCGCACTCGAGGGTAGATGCCAGCCTAGTCAGAGTGCCCTGCAGCCCGAGTGCGCAAACTGAATGAGTCAAATTGCGCACTCGGCAGGGTTCTTTCTCACTTTCCTGGGCAAATGCAGGCGAGAGAAGCCTCGAGTGCGCAAACTGAAGCTTTCAGATTGCGCACTCGCGAGGGGGGGGGAGGGGAGAGGGGCAGAGGCCTAGGCCTAGGCCCGCAGGTCCTCGACGAAGCCGACGCGGTAGCTGGCGAAGACGACGCTGCCCTCGGCCTGCGTCTCGTCCAGGTCCACGTCCGCGGCGATGCCGAAGTCGTCGTCGCCGTCCGCGTCATGGAACATCTGCCTTACGTGCCAGACGTGCCCCTCGCGCTCGTCCGCCTCGTCGACCCAGAGGTAGGCCGAGCTCCTGGCGTCCCCGTCCAGCAGGATCTCGTCGTGCTCCCCGAAGAGCTCGCCCAGCGCCGCCTGCCAGCGCCTCTCTCGCCAACCCCACTCCTCGTCCATCGCGCCCAGGGTCGTAGCGTCGCGCACCGCCGCCGCCCGCACGCGCCTCCAGAGGGCGTTGCGCACCAAGAGCGTGAGGCCGCGCCGGTCGCGCACGACGACGTCCGCTTCCTGTGGCGCCGCGGCGTCCAGCCCGTCCTCGTCCCGCGATCCCAGGCCGGACCACTCGTCCACGAGGCTCGAGTCCACGGTGCGCACCACCAGGCCCAGCCAGTCCACGACCTCTTCGAGCCTCTCGTCCAGCTTCGACGCGGGGACCGTGCGGCTCAGCACGCGGTAGGCGTCGCTCAGGTAGCGCAGCAGCGTCCCCTCGCTCCGGGCGATGCCATAGCGGGCCACGTAGCCCTTGAAGTCGCTCGCGGTCTCGACCATGTCGCGCAGCACGCTCTTGGGTGACAGCTCGAAGTCACGCGCCCAAGGCACCTGCTCGCAGTAGCGCGCGAAGGCCTCCCCAAGCAGCTCCTCGAGGGGCTTGGGATAGCTGACCTCCTGGATGCGGTCAATCCGCTCGTCGTAGTCGATGCCGTCGGCCTTCATCTGCGCCATCGCCTCGTCGCGGGCATGGCGCTCCTGGACGCGCAGTATCTGGCGCGGGTCCTCGAGCGTCGCCTCCACCATGCTGATGAGGTCGAGCGCGTAGTCGGGCGACTCGGGGTCCAGGAGCTCGAGCGACGCGAGCAGGAAGGGCGAGAGCGGCTGGTCCAGGGCGAAGTCCTCGGGCAGGTCGACGGTGAGGGCGTAGCTCGCCGACGGGCTTCCGTCGAAGGCGAGGCTTCCGTCCGTGGCCTCCTCGCGCGACACCACGCCGGCGTCGATCAGGGTCGCGAAGATCTCGTCCGCGCGGACGCGCAGGCGCAGCTTCTGCTCCTCGGTCTGCTGGGAGTCCTCCACGAGGCGCATCACGCGCTCATGTGCGTCGCCGCCCTGCTCCACCTCGCCCAGCACCATGGAGTGGGTGACCTTCATGTGGGGACGCAGGGTCTCGGGCGTGGCCTCGACGAGCCGCTCGAAGGTCTGCCTGTTCCACCCCACGAAGCCCTCGGGCGGCTTCTTGGTCTTGATCTTGCGAGCCTTCTTGGGGTCGCCACCGGCCTTGGCCAGGGCGCGGGCGTTCTCTATCTCGTACTCGGTCGCCTGGGCGATGACCAGGCCCTCCGTGTCGAAGCCCGATCTGCCCGCGCGCCCGGCGATCTGGTGGAACTCGCGGGCCGAGAGCCTGCGCATGCGCCTTCCGTCGAACTTGCTGAGCGCGGTGAGGAGGACGGTGTGGATGGGCACGTTGATGCCCACGCCCAGGGTGTCGGTCCCGCAGATGACGGGAAGGAGCCCCTGCTGGGCGAGCTTCTCCACCAGGAGGCGGTAGCGGGGGAGCATGCCCGCGTGGTGCACGCCCACGCCCGAGAGGAGCAGGCGACGCAGGGTCTTGCCAAAGGTGGTGGTGAAGCGCGTGCCCTTGACGGCCTCCTTGATGGCGTCGCGCTGCTCGTGGGTGCTCACGCCGTAGCTCGCGAGCGACTGCGCGCTGGCGAGGGCGCTGTCCTGCGAGAAGTGCACGACGTAGAGGGGGGCGTCGCCGTCCTTCAGGGCAAGCTCGACCGTGCCCTCGAGTCCCGTGTCCACGAAGCGGTACTCCAGGGGCACGGGTCGCTCGGCGTCCAGCACGAGCTCGCAGGCGCGCTCCGTGTGCCCCTCGAGCGAGGCGGCGATGGCGCTGACGTCGCCCAGGGTGGCGCTCATCAGGAGGAACTGCACGTGGGGGAGGGTGAGCAGGGGGACCTGCCAGGCCCAGCCGCGGTCGCGGTCGCCGAAGAAGTGGAACTCGTCCATGGCGACGCAGCCCACGTCGGCGCGGGCGCCCTCCGAGAGCGCGAGGTTGGCCAGGATCTCGGCCGTGCAGCACACGACGGGCGCGGCGGGGTTGATGGTGACGTCGCCGGTGACCATGCCCACGTTGTCCCTGCCCAGCAGCTCGACCATGTCGAAGAACTTCTCGCTCACCAGGGCCTTGATGGGTGCGGTGTAGTAGCTGCGGCGGTCGGTGCACATGGCCATGAAGCAGAGGCCCAGGGCGACCATGGACTTGCCCGAGCCCGTTGGCGTGCCCAGGATCACGTGGCTGCCGGACGCGAGGTCGAGCAGGGCCTCCTCCTGATGCTCCCAGAGGGTGACGCCGCGCGACTCGACCCAGCCCAGGAAGAGTTCGAGGGCGTCCTCGGCGGGGATGTCGGGGAAGTGCTCGTCGTCCGGCCAGGGCACGAGCTGTCCCAACGAGGCGACGTCCCTCTGGTCCAAGGGCTCCTGGGGCGTGGGGGTGAGGTCGGCGGGCATGGGGCTCCAAGTCTGGGATGGGGGCGGGGCGCGCGGGTCGCGTCGGGGGCGGTTGGCATGGGGCGAGAGGGACGTGCTGTGCCGACGTGGCGCGGGCGCGTGGCGCTCCGACTGGCACCTCCTGGCCAGCAAGGCACGGACGCAGGTCCTCTCGCCTTGCTGACTTTACGCCTGCGTGCCACCCTCCGCAACGCAGCGCGCCTTCGCCTGCGGTCGCGGCGTCGCGACTGGCGGGCCCTTGGGTATCATCGGGGGAGAGAAACGTGGGGCCTCGGCGGCACGTCGGGGCCAAGCGAGGGAAGGGAGCTCCTCATGATGGGAGCGCAGAAGGGCCTGAAGGTCCTCTCCATAGCCGTGCTGCTCTTGGGTGTGGTGACCTTGGCCGAGGGCGTGCTCCTCGAGCTGGGCATGCTGCCGGGCGACGTCTCCAACGGCAGCGCGCCGCTGGGTGGGTTCGTCCTGGGGCTCGTGGCGCTCGTCTCGGGCGTCGTGAGCGTCGTCCTTGGCGCCCGCCTCGCCCGGGCGGCAAACGCGCCCCGTCGCGTGGCAGACCAGAAGGCGTCGGCCTGGGTTCTGCTCGTGGCCAACGTGCTGGCCGTGGCCTGCGTGCAGATGGGCGGCAGGCTCGTGGCGCTCGTCCTGGCCGCGTTGCTCCTGCTCGCGTCGCTCGCCGTGCTCGTGCTCTCGCGCAAGGTCGCGGAGGACGCCGCCCGCTAGGCGCCCGTGCCCGCCCCTCTCACCTGTCCCTGAGCGCGCCCTTGGACGGGACCAGGACGCTCTGGTCGTCGAAGCCGACGATCAGAGCGTTCAGCTTCTTGATGTACGTCCGCGCAAGCTCGCTCAGGCGCCGTTCGGAGTGGACGACGTAGCCCACGTTCATGACCTCGTCGGTCTCGAGCGGGAGCGACACGATGCGCGAGTACATCTCGTCCGACCTCACGCCGGTGGACACCAGGAAGCCCTCGTAGTCGCGCAGGAGGCTCGTCATCGTTGCGCGGTCGCTGGCTACGATGCGCCGCTCGTGCGGCAGGGTGCTCAGAGGCTCCTCGGAGTAGAAGAGCGAGCTCTGGGGCCCCTGCTCGAAGGTGTAGCGTGGCCAGCGCGCGAGGTCCTTGACCCGCACCGTGCCGAGCCGCGCGAGCGGGTGGCCCTCGTGGACGAAGACGTGGGGACGTGCCTTGAAGAGCGAGGTGAAGGTGAGACCCGCCTCGTCGAAGCGCCGCTGCAGCGCGCGTTCGTTGGAGGTGCCCAGGTAGAGGATGCCAAGGTCGCTCCTGAAGCCGCGGACGTCCTCGATTACGTCAGCGGTGCGGGTCTCGCGCAGGGTGAACTCGCAGCTGCCGTCGTCGTGCTCGGACACGAAGTCGATGAAGGCGTTCACCGCGAAGGCGTAGTGCTGGGACGAGACGGAGAGCCTCCGTGAGGCGCTCGTGCGGTCGCCGGCGTAGCGGCTCTGGAGGAGGTCGGCCTGCTCCACCACCTGGCGGGCGTAGCTCAGGAACTCTACGCCTTCGCTGGTGAGCGAGATTCCGCGGCTCGAACGGTTGAAGATGGAGATGCCCATCTCGGCCTCGAGCTCCTTGATCGCGACGGAAAGGCTCGACTGCGAGACGAAGAGCGCATGGGCGACGGCGTTGATCGACCCCGCCTCGGCGACGGCTATGACGTAGCGCAGCTGCTGCAGCCTCATGTTGACCTCCTCGTTAGTGCTCTGCTCGATAGCTTTTACCTGCGGTTTTCTTAGCATCTCACTTTTTGAGCATTTGGAGCATCACTTTTCGAGGGAGAATGGCCTCACTTTTCGAGGGAGAATGGCCTCACTTTTCGAGGGAGAATGGCCTCACTTTTCGAAGGCGTACGGCCTCGTATTTCGAGGGAGAATGACTCCAGTTCCCGTGCTGGGGCCCGTGGCCGCCCGCAGGCGTCCGCGTCTCAGCCCCTCTCCACCGGCGTCGCGCCCATGAGCGAGAGCAGAAGCTCCAGGTCCGCGTTGCTGCAGGGAAGGAGCTCGGGGTCTATCTCTGCGGTCATCTCCGCATAGGTGACGGTCCTGTCGGTCCCGTCCAACCGGTACGGTTGGCTCGGGTCCGGGGCGGTGAAGTCCCTCTCGTCATCCATGGCTCTCCGTTCGTGGGTTTCAAGCTCGTTTCTGCCTTCGCGTGCATTACAAAGTCTACGGTACGTGGATATTGGTGGCCAACTCAGACGTTTCGACATGGTCCATATATTCGGCCGGCGTGTCCTCATAAAGAATGGCCCCATGCAGGCAGGTCGGCGCATGGGAGACGGACGGTGGAACGAAGGCTGAGGCTCAAGGAGCTGAGGGTGAGGTCGGGCAAGAGCCAGGCCGACGTCGCCACGGAGCTCGGCGTCGGGCCGTCGACCTACAACGCCTGGGAGGTGGGTCGCAACAGCCTGAAGTCCCGCTACGTCTGGGACGTCTGCCGGGTCCTCTCGTGCACGCCCAACGAGCTCTTCGGCATCGAGGACGGTGGCGACCCCGCCGGCGGCACCCGTCGCGGCTACCTCGCCGAGGACGGCTACTTCGAGTTCGCCGACCTCTACCAGCGCACGCCTCCCAACATCCGCGAGGCGGTTCACACGATCATGGAGGGGAGCGCGAAGGCCAGGAGGCCACGCGCCCGCCACCGGAAGCGCAATGCGTAGTCCTCATCTCCCCGTCCAAGGGCCGGACATCCCGCACGCCCCTTCGTGGCGCGCGCCCTGGCAGGTCCTCCCCGTCCTAGGATCAGACGCAATCAACCCTCCTCGTTCAGCCCGCATATGGGGATTTTGGCGATTTCGATGGTTTCGCGCCGTAGGCGCTGCCATTCGCCCGATCGCCTGTCACAGTTGGAGTGCTGAAACGTTTTTATCTTGAGCGCGGGCAGCCGAGCACCTCGGATGCCCCGTCAGACGACGCGGGGCAAGAAAGGAAGGTGAGGTGCCCGCTTGGAGCTCTATTCCCTCAACTTCGTCCTCTTCCTCGCCGCCCTCGCCGTCACCTACTTTGGCGTGGGCCGCATCCTCGGCCGGGGACAGTGGGTCGTGCTCCTTGCCGGCAGCCTCTGCTTCTACTGCCTCATGGGCGGCCTTCCCACGCTCTGGCTCGTCATTGCCACGGCGGCCGTCACCTGGGCGGCTGGCCTCGCCCTGGCCCGGCTTGACGCCGAATGCCGCGACCGTCGCAAGGCCGCCCCCGACCGGGCGGCGAAGAAGGAGATTAAGGCTCGCTTCGCTCGGCTGCGTCGCGTCGTGCTCCTGGCGGCCCTCGCCTGCTGCCTGGGGGCGCTGGGCTACCTCAAGTACTGGAACGTCATTCTCTGGCAGGCGGGCGCGGCCCCCTCGCCCTCGAGCCTGGGGCTGGTGCTTCCCCTGGGTATCTCCTTCTACACCTTCCAGGCCGTGGGCTACCTGCTCGACTGCTACAACGGCAGGGTGGAGGCGGAGCGCAGCCTCCCGCGCTACCTGCTCTTCGTCTCGTACTTTCCCCAGCTCATCCAGGGTCCCATCAACCGTTGGGCAGATCTTGCCCCCCAGCTCCTGGGTCGCAACCGCGCCGACTGGGACCGCGCGCGTCGGGCGCTCCTCCTCTTCCTCTTCGGCGCCATGAAGAAGTACGCCGTTGCCAACGTCCTCTCTGGCAGGATTGACGCCATCTTCTCGTCCGTAGACGCGGGCATGCCCGGGTCGGTCGTCGTCCTCGGGATCCTGCTCTACTCCGTCCAGCAGTACGCCGACTTCTCCGGCGGCATCGACATGGTGCTCGCCGCCTCGGAGCTCCTGGGCGTGCGGATGGCCCCCAACTTCAAGCGCCCCTACTTCGCCGTCTCGCTCGCCGACTTCTGGAGGCGCTGGCACGTCTCGCTCGGCGCGTGGATGCGCGACTACGTCTTCTATCCCTTCGCCCTCACTCGTCCCATGAAGGCCCTCGGCCGCTGGTCGGGAGAGAGGCTGGGACGCCACCTCGGGCGGACGCTGCCGGCTTGCTGCGCCAACGTGCTGGTCTTCCTCATCGTGGGCGTCTGGCACGGCGCGGAGGTCCATTACGTGGCCTGGGGCCTCTACAACGGCCTGGTCATCGCTGCGGCGGACCTGTTCTCGCCGGCCTTCGCCCGCATGCGCACGGCGCTCGGCGCCGACTCCCACCCCCGTCTCTGGCGCGTCTGGGCGACCCTGCGCACCTTCCTGGTGGTCAACCTGGGCTGGTACTTCGACCGCATCTACGACTTCGGCGACTCCCTCACCTGCTTGAGGGCAACCTTCCTCAACTTCGCGCCGCAGCTGATGAAGCCCACCCTGGCCGAACTCTTCGGGCCCAAGGCGGCGGGGCCGCTTGGTGTCAGCTACATCGCGATCATAGGCTGCGTGGCCATCTTCGCGGTGAGCCTCGTCGAGGAGCGTGGGCATGACGTGCGCGAGCTAGTGCTCTCGCGCGGTCTCTTGGTCAGGACCTGCGCCTATGTGGCCCTGCTCTTCCTCATCGCGTCCTCGTACGCGTTCTCGATCGGCGGCGCGGGAGGGTTCATGTATGCGAACTTCTAGCGGGAGGGAGGTGCCCATGGACACGGACGTCGTCCCCGGTCGCCGTCGCGCCTGGGCTCGCCGAGCGCTCGGCACCCTGGTGACCCTGGCCCTTCTCGCCCTCGCCAACGTCCTTGCCACGCTGCTTCTCGACCCCTATGGCAGCCTGAGCTCCGTTCGCTGGTCGGAGTACCGCTCCATGGCAGGCCAGGACATAGACACCATCGTCGTGGGCTCCTCGGTGTCTGAGCGCTCCCTCGACCTCCAGGTGCTCGACGGCACCCTCGGCGCCAGCTCCTTCAGCCTCTCCTCGTCGGCGCAGTCGCTCGAGGACTCCTACATAGGCATAGAGCAGGCCATCCGCGACCATCACGTGAAGCGGGCGATCCTGGGCGTGGACTACGCGAGCTTCTCCGAGGGCTCCTACCCCAACGCCCGCATGGCCTACCTCCTGGCCCGCTGCGAGGGACAGCCGCTGGGATACCGCGCCCGCGCCCTGTGGGGGCTCATGAGCAGCCACGAGTTCGCGGGGACCAGCCAGTCGCTCAACTTCCTCTTCCCCTGGACCTTCAACCGCGTGGGCATGGGCCCGCGCGCCGTGAGCCAGAACCTGCGCCAGCGCCTGGGCGGCACCACGCAGCTCGAGGCGGTCAAGCAGCGCGACCCCAACTGGCACTACCAGGGCAAGGGCTATGGCAACTACGACTTCGTGATCGACTACACCAACGCGAAGGAGCTGCTCTTCTCGTCCCAGTACGGCAGGAAGCCCTTCCGCGACGACACCCTCGACGCGCTGCGCCGCATCTGCGACCTCTGCCGCAGCAACGGGGTCGAGCTGACGGTGGTCGTCGCCCCATGCCCCACCTTCAACGTGCTATGCTATGGCGACTACTACCCCAAGCAGATGCCGCGCGCCCAAAAGGTAGTGACGGACGCGGGCTTCCGCTTCCTCGACTTTAACCTCGCCCGGGGCTCGGCATACGTGGCCGACGAGTCGGACTTCCTGGACGGCGAGCACCTCAATGCCAACGGCGCCGCGCGCTTCACCAAGGCCTTTGGCGAGCTCCTCGCGCGCGTTGAGACGGACCAGGACGTGACGTCCGACTTCTACTCGTATGACGGTTGGGACGAGTACCTCGGCTCCATAGACAGGCTGTCTGCGGTGACCCTCGACGAGGAGCCCGGCGACGGTGTGGTTCGCGTCACGGCGACACCCTACGCTGGCCTGGGTCGTAAGGTCGAGTACCAGTACTACGTGGGCGAGAGGGGCTCCAACGGCACCGCGCTGGTCCGTGACTGGAGCGAGGACCCCACCTTCGACCTGCCCGTCACGGGCCACGGGGAGAAGGTCGTCTACGTGCGCGCCCGTCTCGTGGGCTCCACGGCGGAGTTCGACCGTCGCTCCAACATCCTGGTCACGTACTAGTCGCGCCGTCCTGGCACGTCCGCGAGGCGGATGGCACCCGAGACGGCGCGGGAAAGGCAGGAACATGAGAAACGTGCTCGAATGGCTCGAGGGCCAGGCATCGCTCAGGCCTGACAAGCTGGCCGTGGTCGACCCCGACTCCCAGCTGAGCTACGCCGAGCTACTCGACCGCTCCCGTCGGGCGGGGAGCTGGCTCGTCGCACAGGGCATGGCTCCGCGCCAGGCCCTCGCCCTCTACCTCGAGAAGAGCACGGACGCCCTCTGCTGCATGCTGGGCGGCGTGTATGCCGGGGGCTTCTACTCCGTGCTCGACGTGCGTCAGCCCGACGGGCGCATCCAGGCGATCTGCCGGGCCCTGGAACCCGCCCTGGTCCTCACCGACCGCGCCAACGAGGAGGCCGCGCGCCGTGCCCTCGAGGGGACGGGCACGAGGGTCGCCCTCGTCGACGAGGCACTCGCCTTCCCGCGGGCGGACGCCGACGCGCTCGCCTCGGTGCGCGCGTCGGCAATCGACGTCGACCCCCTCTACGTCAACTTCACCAGCGGCAGCACGGGCACGCCCAAGGGCGTCGTGGTGTCCCACCGCTCGGTCATCGACTTCATCCCGACCTTCACCCAGACCTTCGGGATTGACGCGGAGGACGTCCTGGGCAACCAGGCGCCCTTCGACTTCGACGTCTCGGTCAAGGACATCTACTCGAGCCTCTGCCGCGGGGCGACCCTGCGCATCATCCCGCGGCCCTACTTCTCCAACCCCACGACCCTCATGGACTACCTGTCGGACGGCCAGGTGACCACCCTGGTGTGGGCCGTGAGCGCCCTCTGCTTCGTCTCGATCATGCACGGCTTCGACTACCGCGTCCCCCGGACGGTGCGGCGCGTCCTCTTCTCCGGCGAGGTCATGCCCCCCAAGCAGCTGCGCGTCTGGCGGAGCTTCCTTCCCGGCGCCCGCTTCGTGAACCTCTATGGCCCGACCGAGATCACCTGCAACTGCACCTACTTCGAGGTCGAGCGCGACTACCAGGACGACGAGGTCATCCCCATGGGACGCGCCTTCCCCAACGAGCGCGTCTTCCTGCTGGACGAGGACGGGGGAGAGGTCACGTCCCCCGGCGTCGAGGGCGAGGTCTGCGTGGGCGGCACTGCCCTGGGCTTGGGATACCTGGGCGACGGGGAGAAGACCGCCGCCGCCTTCGTCCAGAGCCCCCTCAACCGTCGCTGGCTCGAGCCCGTGTACCGCACGGGCGACCTCGCCCGCTACGACGAGGCCGGCAACCTGGTCTACGCCTCGCGCAAGGACCACCAGATCAAGCACCTGGGACAGCGCATCGAGCTGGGAGACATCGAGGCCACGGCGCAGGCCGTGGAGGGTGTGGAGCGCGCCTGCTGCGTCTATGACGCGCGCCGCAAGCGCATCCGCCTCTTCTACCTGGGCGCCCCCACGGAGGACGAGCTCCTCGACGCGCTGGGAAAGAGGCTGCCCCCCTACATGGTCCCGCGGCAGGTCCGCCGCCTGGACCAGATGCCCCTCACCAAGAACGGCAAGATAGACCGCGCCGAGCTGGCGCAGATGGGAGCGCGCCGATGAGCCGGCAGTACAGCAAGCTCGCCCCCGAGGGGGGCTTCGCCACGGGAGACGAGCTCCTCTCGCTCGCCAGGGACTTCGGCACCCCGAGCTTCGTCTTCGAGCTGGGCCCCTTCCGCCGGCGCCTGCGCGAGGTGGGGGAGGCCTTCGGGCCCGAGGTGGGACTCTGCTACTCCATCAAGGCCAACCCCTTCCTCGCCCGAGCTGCGGCGGAGGAGGGCCTCAAGCTCGAGGTCTGCAGCCCCGGCGAGCTCAGCATCTGCGAGTCCCTGGGCATCGACCCCCAGGCGATCGTGTACTCCGGCGTGTGCAAGCGAGAGGACGACGTGAGGGAGGCGCTCGCGTACGGCGTGGGCGTCTTCACGGCGGAGTCCCGCCTCCAGTTCGAGCTGGTCGAGCGCTGCGCCATGGAGGCGGGGAAGGTCGTCCCGGTGCTGCTCAGGCTCAACGGGGGCAGCCAGTTTGGCATGTCGCTCGAGGACCTGACCTCCATCGTGGACGAGCGCCAGAACTTCCCCGCGGCGGAGCTTGTGGGCATCCACTACTTCGTGGGCACCCAGCGCCGCAAGCTCAAGCACCAGGCACGCGAGCTGCAGAGGCTCGAGGATCTGCTCGACGAACTCGAACGCGGCCACGGCTGGCGCCCCCGACGCCTCGAGTACGGGCCCGGCCTGGCCGTGCCCCTCTTCGAGGGCGAGGACTTCCAGGACACGCTTGCCCCCGCCCGCCAGATCGCCCAGGACCTGCGAAGGGTCGCCGGCAAGGTCGAGCTCACGGTGGAGATGGGGCGCTTCTTCGCCACCGAGTGCGGCAGCTACCTCACGGGCATCGTGGACCTCAAGTCCAACGAGGGCACCCACTACGCCTTCGTGGATGGTGGCATGAACCACGTCACCTACCTGGGGCAGATGATGGGCATGAAGCTGCCCGTGATCCAGGACCTCAGTGCTGCCGGGCGCGGAGGCGCAGTGGTGCCCGGGGGCCCCGCCCCGCTTGGCCCCGCGACGTCCGGCGCGCGCGAGTGGAGCCTCTGCGGCAGCCTCTGCACCACCGCCGACGTGCTCGTGCGCAGCCTCCCTATGGACGACCTGCGCATGGGGGACGTCCTGGCCCTGAGGAACCTCGGTGCCTACTCCGTCACCGAGGGCATCCACCTCTTCCTGAGCCGGACGATGCCGCGCGTCCTACTCGTGGAGGAGGACGGCAGCGTGACACTTGCGCGCGACTGGGTCCAGACGAGCGTCCTCAACACGCCTTCCACATCGCACGCCTAGACTCTTCCCGGCTTCGCGCCGTCCCGCGCGGCAGCCAGGCCCGTGACCATACGCAAACCGCCAGAACGACCCAGATGGGAGACAGCATGGACATCGACCTCGACGCCATGATCGACCTGCTCAACGACGTGAAGGAGGGCGTGGACTACACCAACTGCACCACCCTCATCGACGAGCGCATCCTCGACTCCTTCGACATCCTCTCCATCGTGAGCGCCATCGACGACGAGTTCGACGTCGCCGTGCCCGCAAAGGAGATCGTCCCCGCCAACTTCAATAGCGCCCAGTCCCTGCTGGCCATGGTCCAGCGTCTGGCCGACGAGGACTAGCTCGTCGCTTCGGGCCTTGACGGGCGCTTCCGTGCGCGAAAAACTGCGCACGGAAGCGCCCAATTGTGAAGAAGTCTGGCGTTTGGCCAGGATTGCGGAGGCCTCCACAAAACCAATGCGCAGTTTTTCGGCCGCATCAAAAGTGGCGGCCCAAATTCGCAGCGCAGGGCACACGGGCTCCGCTCCGCGCGGCGACGCCGAGAAGGGGAGAGGAAGATGGCAGACGAAGGGCAGGCGGCGCACGACGCCGAGCTTCCGGACGTGGTCGAGCGCTTCATGCGCTACGTGCAGATAGACTCCGAGTCCGACCCGCTGAACGACGGGGAGGTGCCCTCCACGCCGTTCCAGCACGAGATGGCGCGCTACATGGGGGAGGAGCTGCGCAGCCTGGGCGTCCAGGACGTGGTCGTGGACGGGCACGCCTACGTGACGGGCAGCGTGCCCGCCTCCGTCGGCGCCGAGGGGCTTCCCGCGCTGGGGCTCTGCGCGCACATCGACTCGGTGAGCGACGTGCCTGCCAAGGGGGTCCGTCCCCACGTCGTGCGCTACGAGGGGGGAGACCTGGTCTCCGGCGTGGTGGACGGCAAGCCCGTCGCCACGACCCAGGAGCAGTTCCCCGACCTCAAGGGCCTTGTGGGCGAGGACATCGTCTGCAGCGACGGGCGCACGCTCCTCGCGGCCGACGACAAGGCGGGTGTGGCCGAGATCTGCTCGCTCCTGCACCGCATCCAGCAGGACCCCGACATCCCGCACCCAGCGCTCAAGATAGCCTTCGTCCCCGACGAGGAGATAGGCCATGGCGCGCGGCTGCTCGACCTCGAGAAGTTCGGGGCGAAGTGGTGCTACACCGTGGACGGCGAGGCCCTGGGCGAGTTCAGCTACGAGACCTTCAACGCCATGGAGGCGACGGTGACCGTCCACGGCGTCATGGTGCACCCGGCCGTGGCCAAGGACATCATGGTCAACGCCATCACCGTGGCGAGCGAGTTCCAGCAGATGGTGCCTATCTTCGAGCGCCCCGAGCACACCGAGGGTCGCGAGGGCTTCTACCACCCCATTCGCATCGAGGGCACGGCGAGCGACGTCCGGCTGACCTACATCATCCGCGACCACGACTCCGGGCGCTTCTTCGCGCGTGAGGAGACCCTGCGCAAGATCGCGGCCTTCCTGAACGACCGCTACGGCGCCGACACGGTGAGCGTGGACTCCCGCATCCAGTACCGCAACATGGGCGAGCACCTGACGGGCATGGACTTCCTGGTCACCAACGTGCTCGAGGCGCAGGAGGAGCTGGGCATCCCCACCAAGGTCATCGCCATGCGCGGGGGCACCGACGGGAGCCAGCTCACCCTGCGCGGCCTGCCCTGTCCCAACCTGGCCACGGGTGGCTACAGCGCCCACTCCGTGAGGGAGTTCATCCCCGTGAGGAACATGGTGCTCACGGTCGACCTGCTCCAGCGCCTGGTGGGCAAGTTCGCCGTGCCCCAGCAGGCGTAGGGGGGGAGGGGACGGGGGAGAGGCCCCGCCATCCCGCGTCGAACCCTACCCTGGGCCCTGCCGCCCGCAGGCGAATTCCTACCTCTGGGCTGGGGATTGAGCCGCATACAGAAGAACGCCGCCCGCACGCCAAGCGCCCGTGGGCGGCGTTCGCCTTACCCCCTAAGGTAGTGGCTGAGAGAGTCATGCACGTTGGTGGGAAGTTCGAGGATGGGGGAGGTTCCATGCGCGGCAGGCACGGAGGGGCGATTCGACCATGACCCTGCAGATGCTTGCCGGCCTCACTGCCGCCGTGCCCGTGGTCGCCACCGCCATCGAGCTGGTGGGGAACCCGGGGCTTTCCGAGCGCCACCACAGCCACCACGACACCTACATCGTGTCGGGCCAATTCTCGCGCATGCTGGTCATGGCCATGGTCTTCATGGGTGCCTTGGGCCTCATGTTGGGCTGGCTCTGCGCGCTGGGCGCCTTCAAGGCGGACACGACCGTGGTATTCGCCTTCTTCCTGGCCTTCCTCCTGGTCACCTTCTCCTTCTGGCTTGCGATCAAGCACTACCGCGTGGTCACCTACGTGGACCGCATGCGCATCACGCCTTTCGTGGGCCTCACGCGCACCGTGCGCTATCGCGACATCGCGCGGATCGAGTGGGCGAGGCCCAACGCCCTCGTGGGCTACCAGAGCGTGCGTGTCTTCGAGCGGGGCAAGAGAGGCTCCATCACCATCTGGGGGTCACTCGACGTGGACCAGATCCTGCTGCGCATCAACCGCTTCGACGCTCTGGACTCGGGGCTGTAGCGGCGGTTGCTCCTGGGCCTCTTTTCGGTCGAAGCGCGATGGCAAAATCAACAGCAAAATTTTGCTGTTGATTTTGCTGTTGATTTTCGGCTGCAATCTTGATTTGGAGAGTCTCATGAGGGAAACGAAGACGCTTGAATTCAGAGAGGAGATTTCAAACAGCTTTCTCAAAACTGCGTCCGCCTTTGCGAACTATGAGGGCGGGTCAATCCTGTTTGGCGTGGACGACGCGGCGCGGGTTGTGGGGCTTGGCAACGTACGGGCAGCCTGCCTTGACATCGAAAACAAGGTCAATGATTCTATTTCTTCCCGCCCCGACTATGAGCTTCTGCCCAACACGAAAGACTCCACTGTCGAGCTCGTGGTTCGTCCGGGGAGGTCAAAGCCGTATCTCTATCGCGCCAAGGCATACCGACGTAGCGATAGCTCGACCGTCGAGGTGGATCCCATCGAGTTCAGGAGGCTCGTGCTCGAGGGGAGTAACCTTTCGTACGAGCGGCTGAGCTCAAGAAGCCAGCAGTTTACCTTCGAGACACTCGGCTCGGCGCTGAAATCCACGGTTGGCATCAAGAATTTCGACACGGACACCCTCAGGACGCTCGAGCTCTACTCGGACGAAGATGGCTACAACAATGCCGCTGCCCTGTTGGCAGACAAGAACGATTTGCCCGGCTTTGACATGGCTCAGTTTGGAGAGAGCATCAGCGTAATTCTGCGTCGGGAGACGAGTGCCGGGAAGTCCGTGTTGCTCGAATACGAAGATGCAGTCCGCATGTACAGGGATTGCTACTGCTACGAGCGGATTTCTGGGTTCGAGCGAACTCAGGTCGAGCGCATACCCTCCGAGGCGTTTAGGGAGGCAATCGCGAACGCATTGGTTCATAGGACCTGGGATGTGCCTGCCCACGCGCGCATCGCAATGTATCCCGACCGGGTGGAGGTGTCATCCCCTGGCGGCCTGCCAACGGGCATCTCGGAGGAGGAGTACCTTGCTGGCATGGTTTCGATCAGGCGAAACCCCGTTCTTGCCAACGTGTTCTACCGGTTGGGCCTCATAGAGGCATTTGGAACGGGGGTTCAGCGTATCCGGGACGCATATGCCAGCAGCAAGACAACGCCGCGTTTCTTGGTGATGGAGAACACCATCACCGTGATCCTTCCGGTGACAGTTGCCGACCTTGGGCTCACCGACGATCAACGGCTCGTGTATGGGCTGTTGAGCCCTACCGTTCCTCGGTCTTCGGGAGAGCTGCTGGGTATGGTCGACTTCGGAAGGTCAAAGCTATCGCGCATCCTCAAGGAGCTCATTGAGCTTGGGCAGGTCTTTACGGTTGGGGCCGGCAGGGGGCTCAAATATAAAAGGGGCAATTGAGACCGTGCTTCTTGTGAGTTTGAGTCGCAAGCCCCTGGTTGATGGGTAATTTGCACGCTTGTGTCCAGGAACGGTGGGCTCGGGTTCCCTGTACTAGAATGTCTTAAGCGTTCCTGTATCCACGGATTCGAACTTTAGCTACGCGGGCGACGGCCCGCTTCCAGGAGTTTTTAGCTATGGAAAGACCCAAAGACGATCGACGCGGCCACTCGGGCGGCGCCAAGAGCCACCGCAGACACCTGGCCATGTATGGGGTTGCGGGTGGTCTAGGCGCTGCCATCCTCGCCGTTGGTGCGGTGGGGGAGGCCGTCGCGATGGTGCGCGACGCGCGACTCAAGCCCAAGCAGGAGGCCCTGGCTCCTGTCACGCGCGAGAGGGCCCAAGCGGTCGTTTCCGAGGCCACCTATGGCACGGGCATCGTGATCGAGGAGGAGCAGATTCCCCCCGTTCCCGGCTCGCGCGACACAAAGGCATATCACATTGCCAAGCGGGTCTTCGACGTGGCGTTCTCGAGCGTAGCGGTGGTCGTGGGCTTCGTTCCCACCGCCGCCATCTGCCTTCTTGTGGCGTTGGACAGCAAGGGGAGCCCCATCTACGCCCAGCGGCGTGTGGGGCGCTATGGCATACCTGTGGACATCCTCAAGATCCGCACCATGGTGGCTGATGCGGACGACGTGGAAAAGCACCTCAATCCCGAGCAGCTGCAGCAGTGGCTGTCCGAGCACAAGGTGGATGACGACCCGCGCGTGACCAAGGTCGGCAAGTTCCTGCGCAAGACCTCGTTGGACGAGGTGCCCCAGTTCCTCAACGTCCTCTCTGGCTCCATGAGCGTGGTCGGCCCGCGCCCTGTCGAGCCGGACGAGCTGGTGGCCTACGGTCAGAGCGTGGCGGAGTTCCTCAGCGTCACCCCCGGCATCACGGGCTGGTGGCAGGTCAAGGCAAGAAACGATGCCACCTACGAGGACGGCTCGCGTCAGAGGCTGGAGCTCGAGTACATCCGCGACCGCAGCCTTGGGAGGGACCTCCTCTGCATCCTTGGCACCTTCCATGCCATGTTTGGCTCAACAGGTTCTGGCAGATGACTCTCGTGGTGTAGCTCGCCTTGAGGGAGCTTGTTGACTGTCTGTACGAATTTTCGAAAGAGAGAACATCTTGATTAACTTCGCCGTCGGTCCGGTCCAATCAAACGACGACGTGCGTGAGTTAGGTGCTCACGACGTCCCTTACTTTAGAACGCCAGAATTCTCGAGGTTGATGTTAGAGAACGAGAGCGATTTCCTACACCTAGTGGGTGCGCCAGAAGGATCAAGGGCGGTCTTTGTCAGTGGTTCTGGAACTGCTGCGATGGAGGCCACGATCGCTGGGGCCTTTGATGGCTCTGATCGAGTCCTGGTGGTCGATGGTGGTAGTTTCGGACACAGGTTCGTTGAGCTGTGCGAGCTCCATGGTATTGCTTACGAGGCGATAGCGCTAAAGCGCGGTGACACCCTTGAGGCATCCGACCTCGCTCCCTACGAAGGCTCTGGTTTCTCGGCCCTTCTCGTGAACATACACGAGACGTCAACGGGCATTCTCTACGACAAGGATCTCGTCGGAGATTTTTGTAAAAGAAATGGCCTACTTCTTGTAGTTGATGCGATTAGCTCATTTCTGGCAGATACCTTCGATATGTCTGCAATTGGAGCAGATTTTGTTATCGTTGGCTCGCAAAAAGGGCTTGCATGTCCTCCAGGAGTCTCCATTGTTGCTCTATCTGCACGCGGCTTGGAGAAGGTCGCACAGGTCAAGCCGACTTGCATGTATCTTGACTTGCATTTACTGCTGAGAGATGGCGAGAGGGGGCAAACGCCCTTCACTCCGGCAGTCGGCACGCTCATTCAGGTTCATTCCCGGCTCCATCAGATACGTGAGCGAGGGATAGATACCGAGATAAGTAAGGTTGCAACTTTGGCAGGTGATTTCAGGCGAAGGGCCAAGGGCCTGCCCTTTTCCATGCGACTCAAGTCTCCCTCGAATGCCGTGACCTATGTCGAGACTCTCTCCCCCTGCGCTCTAGAGGTACTTCATACGCTGAAGGACGAATATGGGATCTGGCTCTGCCCTAATGGGGGGGAAGAATCGTCCTCATCATTTAGGGTCGGGCATTTGGGTGAGCTGTCCGTTGCGGACAATACGCTGCTCATTGCAGCGCTATACGATCTTTCGAGGCGTGAAATCCTCTTGTAGGGCTGACTCTGTCTGGAATTAGAGCACGTGTCAGTAGCACAGGCCGGGAGCATTGGAGACTCATGGACGTATGGTATCGGGGGAAGAGGCGTTACTTGCTCCTGTGGTCCCTTATTACAGTGACCTTCCTGGTTCTCTATGGAAAATTCGTCTTCGCCGCGAATATTTACGCCTATACGGACATAGGCGCTGACACGGTGAATGCATATCTGCCGAACATCATCTATGACCTGAGGAAAATTGCCGCTTTTGATTTTAACACCTATGATTTGACTAGGGGATTAGGTGATTTCTCGGGAACTCCTCTTATAAAATATCTGCATCCTCTTAACCTTCCTCTCCTCATATTCGGAGAGAAGAACATCAAGTGGGGCCTTATCGTCAGCACCTACCTGAGATACCTGTGGATGGCAATCTTTGCTGATTTGTATTTTCGGAGGGTGCTAACAGACGGGCTTGCAAGCATCTCCGCAGCCATGCTGTGGTGCTTCAATGGCTTCGCCGTACTCTGGGGACAGCATTACTCGTTCCTTCTCACGATGGCTTCGTTCACCACTGCGCTCTACGGATTCCAGCTCTTCCTTGAGAGAGACCGCCTCGCTCCGCTTGTGGTGCCTGCAGTGGCTTGCCTAGCTTGGGCAAGCTATCCTGTGCTTTATGTTGCCAGCATATTTTTTGCACTCTATGGGGTTATCTACCTGAGAATCCATGAGAAACCTTGGCACGAAGTGCTAAGCAGGGCGCTTCTTTTCATAGGTGTCGTCATCGCCGCTCTCGGAATGGCGTCGGAGTATATCATCCCAAACATTTCAAAGCTTATGGGGAGTACGAGAGCGAGCGTTGTAGGCTCTCAGGTGGTTCCTCCCTATTACTCCATAAAGTACATCGGCTGCTTCATAGGTCGGTTTCTTTCGAGCGATTTGCTGGGCATAGGTGGGAAGTATTCCGGCGCGGGCAACTATTATGAGATTGCGATATTGAGCGTAAGCGTCCTGTCGATTTTTTCGTTCGTCGAATTGACTCGCAGCAGGTATAAGAAGCGATTCCTTCTGATTTTCGCGCTGTGCCTCATTGCGCTGGGCTGCCCGGTAGTTTCCCAGATGCTTTCTTTCAGGGCCTTGACGCAACGGTGGACGTTCATACTGTGCTTTTTGCAGGTGCTCATGATTGGTGAGGCAATTTGCTTGATTCGGGAGGAGGTCGCAGGTCAGAATTCGCCTGCGCGCCTTTTGACGACGGTCAAGTATTCTGCGGTACTGTTCCTGATGCTTGTCTGCATCACATACGTCATTGGCAAGGTTTCGGGGTATCGCGTCAGCAGGAATACCTTGACCAAGTTGGTCATCGTCTTTACCTCCTATGCTGCGTTCCTCATGCTCTATGCGAGGATTCTGAATCGCAGGGCAACTGAGGAGGAGCATGCCTACAAACGACTGCTTCCGCTTGTGCAGCCATTGTTTCTTGTCCTGCTCATCTTCGATGTCTGTGCTAGTAACTACTTCACCATCAATCTGAGGAGCTATGTTTCCATCGACGCATGGAATAACGACCTGTACTCCGACGGCACGTCCTTGGTTGCGCTGTCTTTGCGCCAAAAAGATGGTGGCACATATAGA
Source organism: uncultured Olsenella sp. (assembly GCF_959602185.1). Classification (NCBI taxonomy): domain Bacteria; kingdom Bacillati; phylum Actinomycetota; class Coriobacteriia; order Coriobacteriales; family Atopobiaceae; genus Olsenella; species uncultured Olsenella sp. The sequence goes on along the minus strand of NZ_CAUGRZ010000002.1, from coordinate 69,689 downwards.
GTGAACAAGACGTACGATTCGCAGAGCTTCAACGATCAGCTCGTACAAGATTACCCTGGCGTTGGGTCATATAGTTCTACGAATTCCGCCGAACTAGTTGGGGCATATTCCAATTTTGGTACCGTGCGGAACAATACGTCAACCACTACTGGAAGTAATTGGATACGCTTTCCGCATCGTAGCATCCTCAGCGATCGTTTTCTGGGCGTGAAGTATGTGATCACGCAGGATGACGACAACATGGACCCACGCTTCTATGACCTGGTAGGAATGCGGGGGGACAAGATGCTCTACCGTTGTTCCAACTTCCAAGGCTTCGGATATCTGGCAACGCATGCAGTGACAAAAGACCAGCTATCTCGGATGTCCCCGAATGAGAGGAAGCTTGCCCTGACGTCCGGTTATTACTTGACGGACGGCGATTCTGACTCCCTTGGCGCTACAGGGCCCTCTATGGACACGGTGTCTGACTCGATACGCAAACTGAATTTGCTCGACCGCACCGTCGACAATAGGGGGAACATCTATAAGGTTGATGGTGTCGTTCCGCTCAAGGGCGGGAAGCATTCTCCACTTTGCTTTGATTTGGGCGAAGATCCAGGGGCAGAGTTCGGGAGGATGACCATCTTTCTCAATAGCCGGAAGGCGTCTGCGCTACGAGTGTACGCAACTGACGACTTGGGGAATCCTGATGCTGCAAGGTCGACGAGTTTCTCCATTCACGATGGCGTGGGAGAATATGCCATCGATCTAACTGATCTAGGCCCGAGTCGATACATCGTCCTCTCTGCTTCCGATGGCGTCGAAGCCGACGTATATAGCATTGACCTGGAGAGCATCTCTGCCGAGACGGTTGAATCCGTCTTTGCGAGGCAGGGGAGCCTGGGGGATATTGAAATCACGCAGCATGGAGCTGTTTTTCAGGGAACCGTCTCGAACGACTCGGAAGGCGACGCCATGCTCTGCCTGCCTTTACTCTATGGTAGTAAATGGCAGTTGAAGCTTGATGGGCTTACGACACCCGTTGTTGATGTCGACGGCGGCATGGTCGGCATCAGACTTAGCCCCGGCATGCATAACCTATCGCTCGAGTATGTTGATAGGGAGCAGCAACTTGGCGTGGTTATTTCGGCTGTAACTACGCTCGCCTATGCGATTTGTATTTTAGCGAGAGGCCGTCTGCGGATGAGAGGGGGACGTGCAGAAGAGAATTCGCTTCCTTCTGCATAATCCAAGGTGAAGATGATCAGTTTTGTGATTCCCTGCTACAACAGCGAGAAGACGATTCTCGCTGTCATCGATGAAATTTCTTCTGTCATGCGCATGCGAGAAGGGGCCTACGATTACGAGGTCGTGGCGGTTAATGACTGTTCACCCGACAAGGTCCTTGAGGTCTTACGAGACAGAGCGGCCCGAGACCCTCATCTGCGCGTTGCGAGCCTCGCTGGAAATGTTGGGAAACATGCGGCAGTTCTGGCGGGATACTCTTTGGCTGCCGGAGACTACGTCGTGAGCGTGGATGATGACGGCCAGTGTCCAATCGAGTACCTCTGGGAACTCATTGCGCCTCTCGAACGTGGCCATGATATGGCGATGGCAGATTATGGCGTTAAGCAACAGACCCCATTGAAGCGCTTCGGCAGTGCGATGAACCATCAGATGTCACACCTGCTGCTTGGAAAGCCGAAGAATGTCGTGTTTTCGAATTTCATTGCACGCACCAAGGTGGTCTGCAAGTCGATGGCGACGTATAAGAATGCGTTCCCATATCTGGAAGGCCTTTCTCTAAGGATAACGACGGATATCGTGATGGTTCCCATGGAGGAGCGGCCGCGCCGTGTGGGGCAGTCGAACTTCACTTTTTCCAAATCGCTTGCTCTTTGGGTGAATGGCTTCACGGCGTTTTCTGCGAAGCCCCTTCGGGTCGGCGCCTTACTGGGAGGGGTGCTCTCGCTTCTCGCCGTCGCCATGGGATTGTTTTCGATAGTCTGCAAGCTAATAAATCCAGGCGTTTCCAGCGGCTACCGTTCCCTCACCATCGTGATATTGCTCTGTGCGGGTTTGATAATGCTGCAGCTCGGTTTGCTGGGTGAATATATAGGAAGAATATTTATCTCAGTGAACCAATATCCTCAGTATGTAATAAAAGAAAAAATAAATTTCTGATATTTGTCATACTTTGTGGGAGGCAACGATGGAGAAGGTATTCGTCCTACTCTCAACCTACAACGGAGAAAAATTCCTTTCTCGCCAACTCGATAGCATACTAGGGCAGTCGGGGGTGGACGTCCGCTTGATGGTGAGGGATGACGGATCAACGGACAATACCGTCGCCTTGCTCAAACGGTACGCTCGTGAAAACAGCAACATGAGCGTTTTCCTTGGAGAGAATGTGGGGTATATCAAATCTTTTATGTGGCTTGTGAACAATTGCCCTTGCGTCTCGAAGGCATATTACGCATTCTCTGATCAAGATGACTTCTGGCTGCCCGAGAAGCTTCTGTCTGCAGTTGAGATGCTTCAGCAGACCGACTCCTCGTTGCCTGCATGCTACTACTCGGATCTTGACGTCGTCGATGCGGAAGAGAACTTCATCAGGAAGGCGAACGCTTGGGAGGGAAAGATAGACAAGTACATGCTCTCTGTCTTCATTGGGATACGCGGATGCACGATGGTCTACAACGATGCACTACAAAGGTTGTTGGCGCCCATTCAGGTCGGGGAGATTTCAGGGCATGACACCTACGTCGCCCTTGTCGCTTTTTGGCTTGGGACCGTCGTGTATGACAATAGGTCCTACATTCTATACCGCCAGACAGGGTCGAACCTCTCCATTACGTCGACCAATCCGCTTGATCACCTTCTAAAGAATTTTGACTACCTCTCCCGCCGCCTTGGCCCCCGGAGCAACATTCATGAGAAGAACGCGCGCGAGGTTCTGCGCAATTATGAGGCCGTCTACCCTGACAAGCTCGCTGAGCTAAGGGCAGTCGCCCTGTACCGTGAGAGTCTCGGCAAGAGATTTCACCTAATCTTTGACTCAAAGTTCAAATCTTTCTCGCCTATCATTAGGTTATTCAACGATGTTCTCATATTGCTCGGAAAGCTCTGATTTTTTGACGGCACTTCTAAGGGAGATACATAGGGGGTTGTGATGTCCGTTCGGCGCAGAATAATGGTTGTCGGTGCTGGTAGAGGACAAATGGGTCTGTATGCCGCCGCGCATCGGATGGGACTTGTTACCATAGCCGCTGGGCTCGATGGTGATTATCCTGGACTGGCGGTTGCTGACGAAAAATGCTTCGTTAACATAACGCGCCCTGCGGAAGTGGTTGCTGCAGCCAAGAGCCTTAACATCGATGCTGTAGTGACAAGCTGCATGGACACAGGGGTCGAGGCGCTTGGGGCGGTGAATGACGCACTTGGGTTCAGAGGGATTTCGCAGGAGGTGGCTCGCTCCTCATTCGACAAGGTGCTCCAGAAGCGTGCCCTTTTGGATGCCGGGGTCCCTGTGGCTGACTGCGTGATTTCCAAGGGAGAGCCTCGCGATCTTGATGAGGCAGAAGTCAGGCTTGGCTATCCATTGGTGCTCAAGAAGCGTCACTCACAAAGCAGCAACGGCGTCTTTGTTGTGAATGACAGGCTTCAGGCCGAATCCGTCCTCGAGCGAGAGTTCCGTGACGAGGACGAGTTCCTCATAGAGGAATATCTTCAGGGAGACGAGTTTGGCGCCCAGGCATGCGTGGTCGATGGTGACATCCGTTTCGTGATGTTGCATGGGGACCTTCTGTTCCAGTCGCATGCCCCCATTCCTGTTGGACACTTCTGCCCGGTGAACCTAACCGAAGACCGTGCCGAAATCGCCCGAGATGCTGCAATCAAGGCAATACGGGCTAGTGACTTCGATAACTGCGCAGTCAACATGGACTTTAAAATGAGCGGCAATGAGGTCCGCGTCATGGAACTCACGGGCAGGGCCGGTGCCAACGGCCTGCCAGAGCTCGTAGGCATGAACTATGGCATCGACTATTACGAGTCCATCATTAGGGTTGCCCTTGGACTTCCCGTCACGTTCTCCGACTCGGATGCCCCAAACGCCACGCTTGCAAAGATGATTCTCCCCGACAGGGACGGTACGTTGAGCGCCGTCAGCCTCAAGCCAATCGACCCGCAGGTCTTTGAGGTCCAGGCATTTCGCAGCGCCGGCTCACACGTCAACAGATACGAGAGCGCCAATGACTGCATAGGACAGGTGTCTGTCATGGGAGAGAGCGTCGAGTTTTGCGAGGCGCTCGCCGATCGACAGGCAGCGTCCTCATTCCTCATACAGTAAGTTTCTGCAGTCATCTTTTGCCAGAAGCTATAGGAGAGTCGTATGCAGAGGGATTCGGACGCCAGCTTATATAGTGGTAAGAAACTGGCAATTATAGGAGCTTCCTATCTTCAGCTCCCGCTCATCAGGCGTGCTAGGGAACTTGGCTTAGAGACGCATGTTTTTGCTTGGCAAGTGGGGGACGTGGGCGAGTCTGAGGCGGACTTCTTTTATCCGATCAGCATTACGGAATACGAGAAAATTGAAGCGGTCTGTCGAGCAATTGGGATAGATGGCATTTGTAGCATTGCGTCAGACCTTGCCGCCATCACCGTTAACTACGTTGCGGGTTGCCTGGGGCTCATTGGCAATACCTGGTCTGACACGAAAAAGATGACCAACAAGTTTGCCATGCGGCGTGCTTTTGCCGCCGGGGGCGACCCGTCTCCCAAGAGCTATCTGGTAGATGAGGGCGCGGATATTGATTCGTTTGACCTCGCTCTGCCCGCTATCGTCAAGCCGACCGATCGTTCAGGGAGCAGGGGCGTTACATACATAAGCTCGCGCTCGGAGATAGGACCCGCCATCCAAGATGCCCTTTCCCAAAGCTTCGAGCGAAAGGCCGTTCTCGAGGAGTATGTGATTGGCACCGAATACAGCGCGGAATGCATTTGCTTCGCTGGCCGCCGACAGGTGCTGGCAGTGACGAGAAAGTTTACGACAGGGATACCCAATTTTATCGAAACGGCACATCTTGAACCAAGCTGCCTCCTGCCACAGAATGAGGCCCTGCTGCGTAAGACGGTGTTGCACGCCCTTGCGACGCTTGGCATTGACAATGGGGCGGCCCATGCTGAAGTAATTATGGACGCGAACAACTGTCCCCATATCGTGGAGATAGGGGGGCGTATGGGTGGGGATTGTATCGGGAGCCACCTTGTTCAGCTGACCACGGGCATTGACTACGTACGAGCGGTCATAGACGTTTCTTTGGGGATTGACCCGGCGGTCGACTCTACTTGTACGGGTAATGCGGCCGCTGTCCGCTTCTTCTTTGGCGAGGATGATCTTCGTGCCTTTTATGAAGTGCAGAATGACGAGAGAGTCGATATAGTCGAGTTCGAACTTCCAAGTGACAGTCTGTTTTCCAAGGCATCTGTCCATGACAGCTCGGAGCGTGCAGGCTATTTCGTGATGACGGCTGCCAGGCCGGAAGATCTCGAAGCTTACCTGCCTTGCTAGACTTTCGGTTCCCTTTACCCTCTATGATCATGGAATGGAGGAACGTGAGTGATTGACTTTAATGTTCCGCCCTATCTTGGCACGGAACTCTCGTACGTGAGAGAGGCTGCGGAGCTCAATCATAAGATTTGTGGAGACGGCCCATTTACGAAACTCTGCAACGAGTGGATTGAGGAACGTTTTAGGGCACAGAAGGCCCTGCTGACGACGAGTGGAACGAGCGCTCTCGAGATGGCAGCAATCCTGTGCGACTTGCATGCTGGAGACGAGGTAATCCTGCCTAGCTTCACCTTCTCGTCTACCGCCACTGCCTTTCAGATGGTTGGGGCACATCTAGTCTTTGTTGACATACGACCCGACACGATGAACATTGACGAGAAGCTCATCGAGGATGCGATTACTGACAGGACTCGCGCTATCGTTGTGGTGCATTATGCGGGTGTGTCCTGTGATATGGACGAGATACTGCGCATTGCTCACAAGCATGGCTTGCTCGTTGTCGAAGATGCCGCACAGGGCGTCATGAGCAGCTACAAAGGAAGGGCATTGGGCACGATTGGCGACTTCGGGTGCTTTTCGTTCCACGAAACGAAGAACTATTCGATGGGGGAGGGCGGTGCCCTTCTCATCAAAGATGCCAAGTATAACGATTTGGCTGAAATAATTAGAGAAAAGGGAACCAACAGACAGCGCTTCTTTAGGGGTCAGGTCGACAAATATACGTGGGTTGACCGAGGGAGCAGCTACCTTTCTAGCGACATGAACGCGGCATACCTCTGGGCTCAGCTCGAGCGTGCAGACGACATCAACGAGAATCGCCTGGCGACCTGGAATCACTACTGGAACGGCCTATCCGGACTGGCAGATGAGGGGATAATTGAGCTTGCTAGCATCCCCCAGGATTGTGTGCATAACGCGCATATGTTCTATATCAAGTGTGCAGACCTATCGGAGAGGAGCAGGTTTCTCGAGACCGCGCGAGAGCGTTCTATAGGCTGCGTCTTTCATTACATACCACTTCATTCCTCACCCGCAGGCCGTCGCTTCGGGGAGTTCCGTGGGCTTGATCGATATACGACTGCGGAAAGCGAGCGTCTCGTGAGACTCCCCATGTACTACTCGCTCAGCGAATCGGATTGCCAGAGCGTGATTGACTTCGTGAACGAATTCTATGGATGCTAGACCGAGGGAGGACCGCCAGGGGACGAGTCGATCGACGTACCTTTGGAATACCGCAAGCAGCATGCTCATGGCCTTTCAGTCCGTCATCATGCTGGTGGTGGTCACCCATGTTTGCGATGTCAGCACGGCTGGTGTGTTGACCCTTGCATATGCCCATGCCAACCTCTTTCTCAACTTGGGCAAGTATGGCGTAAGGAACTACCAGGTCTCGGACGTGGAGAGGCGTCACAGCTTTATCGCATACGCGAAGCTGAGGGTGCTGACGAGCACCCTGATGTTGGTCTTCGGCTCGGCGTTTCTACTTTCTCCTTTTGGCGATACGGGATACTCTGCTTCGAAGTCGGCAACCATCTTTGTGATGCTCCTGTTCAAGTGCATTGATGCGTTGGAGGATGCCGTCCATGGAAACTACCAGCAAAACGGGCACCTTGATGTTGGCGCCAAGGTTCTCTGTTTCCGGTTGTCTACCACGATCGCCATTTTTGCGCTGCTCGTCTGCCTGACACGTGATCTCCTCCTGAGCCTCAGCATCGCGACGGCGTACACCGCGCTGTACTTTCTTGCCGAGACGGCTTGGGTGTGGAGACGGTATGGGCTTCCATCATTCGATGCGGGTGGCAGCTCGAAAGCCCTGCCTCTCCTCAAAGCCTGCTTTCCCCTTTTTCTCTCGCTCTTTCTTCTGTTTTATATAGGAAATATTCCAAAATATACCATCGACACTCTTATGGACGACGCAGCGCAGGCGATCTATGGCTTCATTGCCATGCCCGTCTTTGTGGTCGGCCTGTTGTCTAACTTCATTTTCAATCCAATTGTCGCATCCCTTGCCCTCCAATGGTCCAAGGGTAAAGTGGACGCGTTCTCAAAAAGATTTTTGTGGCAGTCCATAGTCATCCTTCTTATCACAGTCGGCTGCATCGTGGGTGCATGGACGATAGGCGCCCCCGTTCTCGGGGCTCTGTATAATACAAATCTGTATCCGTACAGGATTGATTTGATTGTGCTCCTTATGGGCGGTGGTCTGCTCGCTCTGGCAACACTCTTCACTACGGGCATCACCATCATGCGAAACCAAAGGATGTTGACCTTCGGATATCTCCTGGTCTCCCTTATCGCTCGCATTCTCTGCCCGGTGATGGTAAGGGCTGAAGGAATCGATGGCGCGTCATGGTCATACCTTTGGGTTATGCTGTGTCTGACACTCTGGTGTCTCGGCGGCTTTCTGATGGGTCTCCGCTCGAATAAGGGAAGCACAAGCGACTGACCGCCTGAAATGCATCAGGGAGGAATGTGGTGCCCCTGCGCGGATTGCGAGAAGGCATATGAGAGACCTGTGCGTGTCAGTTGCAGCGCATAAACGCTATTGGATGCCCAAGGATGAGGCCTATCTTCCCGTTTGGGCCGGCAGTGCCCTCAAGGCTCCAGCCGATTTGCCCCAGGGGTGGCGTCGGGATGATGAGGGGGAGGGAATAAGCGAAAAGAACAGAGGCTACTGCGAACTGACAGTAATGTACTGGATGTGGAAGAACGTGACCGCGAAGCATCTCGGGCTTGTTCATTATCGCAGGCATTTTTCTCGTTCCCCCTTGGGAGGGAAGACTTCGCGGATTGCCTCTAGCGACGATTTTCTATATAGGCTCGAACGCCATCCCGTCATCCTCCCGAAGGAACGAAACTATCTCATCGAGACGAGTTACAGCCAGTACGTGCACGCACATCACTCGGTGGACCTAGACTGCACGAGGGAAATCATCAAGGGCAAGTATCCGGCCATGCTAAGTTCCTATGACGAGTGCATGTCTCTGACGCACGGCCATCGCTTCAACATGCTCGTCATGCGAAATGACTTGTTCGACGAGTATTGCTCATGGCTGTTTGGCATTCTTTCAGAACTCGAGGACGAGCTCGACACCTCTGGATACAGCACAAACGATCAGAGAGTATTCGGGTTTGTCGCGGAGAGGTTATTGGATCCCTGGATTCTTGCGCATGGCGTGGATTATTCCGAGATGGGTGTCATCAACATGGAGAGTCAGCATTGGATAAAGAAGGGAACGAGCTTTCTCAAGCGAAAAGTGGCGAGTGGGACTATCCGTGACTAAAGTCATAACATACGGTACCTTTGACTTGCTGCATCATGGCCACGTGAGGTTATTGGAACGTGCCCGCTCTCTGGGTGACTACCTTGTGGTTGCCGTTACGACGGATGACTTTGATGTCGCACGGGGAAAGATCAATGTCCAGCAGTCATTGGCTGAACGCATGGAGTCCGTGCGTGAGACGGGCCTGGCCGACGAGATAATCGTCGAGGAATATGAGGGCCAGAAGATTGATGACATCCAGCGGCTGTGCATTGATGTGTTCGCCGTCGGTTCAGATTGGGTTGGGCAGTTTGACTACCTGAAGGAGTACTGCGATGTGGTCTACCTGGACCGCACGGAAGGGATTTCGAGCACTCAGATACGCTCCGAAAAAAAGAGGATGCGCTTGGGCCTCGTGGGCGACGTTTCCTTTCTTACCAAGTACCTGTCCGAAAGTGAGTATGTGAACGGACTCGACGTGAGTGGAATCTGCGCTCGTCATCCCGAACGCCTTCAGGGCCCACTTCGTGATTTAGGGGTTGTCACTGGCTCTCTTGACGAGTTGCTTGCCTCTGTCGATGCGATTTACATCGCCTCTACTCCTTCGGAGCACTTTGAGCAGATAAAACAAGCCCTGGAGCGTGGTATCCATGTGCTTTGCGAATCGCCCATCGCCCTTGACCTAAACGATTTCGAAGAGCTTGAGGCGATTGCGCATAAGGCGGACGTTCGTCTTGTCGAGGCGATTCGTCCCGCCTACAGCACTGCATTCAAGAGGCTGTGTCTTCTTGTGAAGAGTGGAGTGATAGGTAAGGTGACGTCGGTCGATGCCACGTGCACGAGCCTGATCGAGGGAATAGGGTCATCTCCTGAGATTCCTGCTGGCGTCTGGGGCAGCATGGGAGAGTGGGGCCCGATTGCCATGCTGCCGGTTTTTCAGATGCTCGGAACGGATTTCTCTGATTTGCACATGGTCTCCCGTCGTTTCGAAACGAGTAGGAAGCTCGACGCCTTTACCAAGGCTGATTTTGTGTTTCCTGATGCGGTCGCGTCAATTATCGTGGGGAAGGGCGTGAAGTCGGAGGGAGACCTCGTTGTTTCGGGAACGCGCGGGTATGCCTATGTCCCTGCTCCTTGGTGGAGAACAGACTACTTTGAGCTCAGATTCGAGAACCCTGCGAACAACAGACGTTATTTCTACCAGCTTGACGGTGCTGGAATTCGTAATCAGCTTGCGTCGTTTGTGCGAATGGCCGAGAGTGGTACGAGGACACGCTATATCGATCCAGAGACCTCGCGTGCCATCGTGAGAGTCATGTCTGACTTCGTTGACGGGAGGAACGTGACGCAAATCGCCTAGCGTTGCACCTACATCTATGAATCAAACTCAGATGGACATGGTCGCTACTGGTGACCTTCGTCGCATGCAGCTCGAGGAACTCGACATCCTCAAAGAGTTCGTCGCCCTTTGCAAGAAGCACGACCTCAGGTACTTTTTGTTGGGAGGGACGCTTCTCGGGGCCGTTCGACACCATGGCTTCATCCCTTGGGATGACGACGTTGACATTGCGATGCCGCGGGGGGATTACGAGCGCTTCATCACGCTTCCAGATGATGAGTTCCGTGAACCTTTTGCACTATGCACCTTTGAAGACGACGACACATACCGGTACCCATGGGCTCGCATGGTCAGCCATAACATGCGAGAGATAAATCGCATGGCGAACATACCGCGCATCGAGTACGCATGGATTGATCTCATTCCCCTTGATGGCATTCCTGATTCCGCAGCCTTACGAACGCTGCATAAAATACGTCTGAGCTTCTGGTGGAATCTCAACCAGATAGTCCAGTTCGACGAGCTGGTGGACCAACGTCGCAGACGAAGTCCTCTGGGGGCACTATCTGTCAAGCTTGCCTCTTGTTTCAAGTGGCTTGGACGCATCATTCCCTATAAGAGCTGCCTGAGGTCGCTTAACAGGGTGCTCATGTCCTGCCCTTATGATTCAGATACCCATGATGTCCTGAATTTCCTTGCGGCCTTTGGGTTTGACGAGATCTTTCCCCGTAGTTCTTTCGCGACGGGTACCACCTATTCGTTCGAAGGCGAGCGACTCGTCGGACCATGCGATTACAAGACGGTGTGTAAGACGATTTACGGTCCAAAGTACATGGAGTTTCCTCCTGAGAGCGATAGGAACAAGCACAGTGCGGAAATTATCAATGACTAGCGCGGACGTTACCGTGATGCCACGGCAGCGTCCCTTGACCATCGACGAGATTCATTCGGTGGGGCGCACGCTTCTCGCGGAGTTCGATTCCCTGTGTCGCAGTCATGACCTTCGCTATGACATCGTGGGAGGGACCTTGCTTGGTGCGGTAAGACATCACGGCTTCATACCTTGGGACGATGACGTAGACGTCTCGATGCCTCGTCCGGACTATGAGCGCCTACTCGTCCTGTGTCTGGAGGGAAAAGCCAGTCTTCCTGCCAAACGTAGTGTGGTCTCTTTGAGGGACGAGACCTTTCCGCGGCACTATGCCAGGTACGTTAGCCACGCCGTCTTAAGAGATGCGCGCTATGCGTCCGATGACGACTGCCCCTACTTCGGCCTGGACATCTTTCCGCATGATGGGGTGCCAGCCGATGACATCGCCTTTTATCATCAGGTTAAGCACATCGAGCGTTTGCGACGGATTCTTCTGCTGAGCACGTCACGCAAAGGAATGAGCAACCGTGGCAAGAAGGTCGCCCTGGCAAAGGACATGGTCCGTCCTTTTCTCAAGCTCTACGGCAGCTATCGCATCGCGAAGAGGCTTGATGCGGTCTGTTCCCAGCTGCCCTTCGAAACTGCCGAATTCGTCGGTGGGATTACTGGTATGTACGGCTTGAAGGAGCGTTGGGCCAAAGCGGACATGCTTCCTCAAACGAGCTTCGAGTTCGAGGGCCTTGAGCTTCTCGGATACAGGAATTACGATAAATATCTATCAAATATCTATGGCGACTACATGCAGCTCCCGCCTGAAGAGGAGCGACTTCCGCACCCCGATGATTTCTATTGGGACAGATCCGTGTGTGACTAACCCACAAAGGTATAGTGTTCCTCAAGGTGGCCATGTGGGAGTGTCCCTTAATTAAGTGGCTCACATCTGCCTTTTGCGCTCTTGTGGCGATGTTGCCGCCTCCTTGTGCAGTGGCTGTCCAACGTCTCGTCGCTCTGAAGGGAACCATATGAACATTGCGGTGATATTCGCAGGTGGCGTTGGCAGTCGCATGCGCTCGAAAGAGCTCCCCAAACAGTTCCTGGTCATACACGGCAAGCCAATCATCGTTCGTACGGCGGAACTGTTCCAGGCCCATGCGAAAATCGATGCAATCGTGATTTCGTGTGTCTCGGAGTGGATTGCGTACTGCAAAGAACTCATGGTCGAACATGGCCTCTCGAAGGTTGAGAGGGTCGTGCACGGAGGTTCCACGGGCCAAGAGTCCATCTATAATGCGCTCTGTGCTGCCGAGGAGCTTGCTGCAGGTGAAAGAAGCATTGCGCTCGTGCATGATGGCGTTAGACCCCTTATCTGTGAGAAGACAATCGATGACAGCATCTCATCGGTGCGCTCCTTCGGCTCTGCCATTACTTGCGTATCAGCCAAGGAGACAGTCGTGGAGATTGATGGGGATGGGGCCGTCAGGGACATCCCTGCACGCAGTAGCATCCGTCTTGCAAGGGCACCCCAGAGCTTCTGGCTTGATGAGATTCTGCGTGCGCATCGTAGGGCGATTGCAGAGGGTCGGCAGGATTTTGTCGACTCAGCGTCCATGATGCGGGAGTATGGCCATTCCCTGCATCTGATTGATGGGCCTGAGGAGAACATCAAGATCACGACCCCTGGTGACTTCTTTGCCATGAGGGCAATACTTGATGCGCGCGAGAACGAGCAGATCTATGTCAGCTAGGCATTGTTCGAATTCGGACCGGAGGAAGCCGATGGTGCCTGTCGTTTGGTCCCGTGTGCTCGACGAGGATTTTTCCCGCATTCCCAGGGACGAGTTCGAGCCGTTCCATGGGAAGACCGTCCTCGTAACGGGCGCTACAGGACTCGTCGGCTCGCTTATAGTGAAGGGCTTCGTCTATGCCCGCGAGACATATGGGATAGACACAAGGGTCATGGCCGTCGTGCGCGATGGGTCGAAGGCGCGGAGGACCTTCGTGCCCCACTGTGGCCAGCTTGATCTGGTGGTCTGCGATCTTATGCACGACGTGCCCAAGATAGACGGGGAAGTTGACTATATCGTCCATTGTGCCGCGATCACACAGTCGAAGCTCATGGTAGAACGTCCCGTCGATGTCATCGACCTGTCCGTCTGTGGGACTAGGTCGGTCCTAGGAATGGCTGTCCAAAAGCGTGCACGCATGGCATACCTCTCATCGATGGAGGTGTACGGGACGATTCCGGGGAAAGACAGGGTGGGAGAAGACCAGCTCGGCTTCATCGATCTGGGGTCAGTGCGCTCCTGTTACCCGGAAAGCAAGAGACTGTGCGAGAACCTCTGCGTCGCTTTTGCGGTGCAGCACGGCCTCGACGTGTCAATCCTCAGGCTGGCTCAAACCTTTGGCGCCGGTGTAGGCCGCACGGAAAGTCGAGCCGTCGTCCAGTTCGCTCGCAAGGCGGCAGCGGGAGACGATATCGTTCTCAAGACGAGGGGTCTTTCGGAGGGAAACTACGTCTATGCTTCCGATGCGGTGAGGGCCATCCTTCTAGTACTCCTGAAGGGTGAGGCCCGAGAGGCATACAACGTCTCCAACGAGTCAGCCCACATGACTATCCGTGAGCTTGCGCACTTTGCCACTAGGGTCTTTCCCACAAGGGGGAGTCGGGTTGTCATAGATGTCGACGAGCAAAATTCCAGTGGTTATGCGGCGGACGTCAGGCTGTTCCTCGATTCTTCTAAGCTTCGACGTCTTGGCTGGGAGCCGCAGGTCGACCTTGGCGAGGCCATGCTTCGTACCATCGCGTATCTGGAAGAGCAGGACGAACCCCGGGAGGACTAGAACCTTGACCCCGTCTGCCCCTGACATGGCCGTCGGCGTGCGCGTGAGCGTAATCGTGCCGGTATACAACTCGGATGAGTTCGTACGCCATACCGTAGAAACACTGCTGCAGCAGGACTTCGAGGACTTTGAGGTTCTGCTGATGGACGATGGATCGTCCGACAGCAGTGGATCGATTTGTGACGACATGGCAGCTCACGATAAAAGGGTACGCGTTTTCCATCTCGAAAACGGTGGCATGTGCCGGGCCAGGAACCTGGGAATCGAATACGCAAGGGGAGAGTACGTCTCCTTCTGCGACAACGACGACGAGTGCCTTCCGGGCTTTCTGTCTGCCAACTTTAATCTGGCATACAGGTATGGTGTCGACTGCGTCCGCTTCGGTCGCAGGCACGACCTCATCATGGGCGGGCGGGTGTGCCGGACGGACGTGCTGTGCCCCTCCAAGGAGGAGGTGCTGTGGGGTGATGACGTCGTCGAGCACTACGATACGGTCATGACAGCAGGCTCGGGAGTCTGGACTGGCATGTACCGACGGTCGACCATCCTTGAGAATGGCATCAAGTTCGATGAGAGGCTGAGGAGCGGCTACGAAGACCACATCTTCAACGCACGGTTTATGGAAGTGGCCAACGGCGTAGCCCTTAACCCCTCTGTTCTCTACGTCTGGTCTCAGCGCGCGTCGCACAGTGCGTCAATGAAAATTCGGGATGACTACTTCCTTGGCCTTCGCTTGGCGGCCTTGGCAGAAACGAGGTTGCTTGACAGAAATGGATTCTCTGGCAGGAGGCCAGACATATACGCGAAGTGCATGTGCTTCTATCTGCATAACGGTCTCAGCATCTCGAGCAAAAGTGGGGCGAGTGTCAGCCTGGAGGCGAATCGTCCCTTTTACGAGTCCTTACGTCAGACGTTTTGCGAAAGTGGCGTCCACCGTTTGGACGAAAAGTGCCTAAGGCCGCGTGACCGCCTGGCCTATCACCTGTTGTGGTCCGGACGCTACCGCGTCCTCCATCTTGCCTGCATGGTTGTATATGGAGCTAAATATCGTCTAAGGCATCCTCACGTCTAAGTGCTCCGCGCATATGCCGACGGAGTTGCAAGATATACGTACCTAGGCTTCCGGTAAGCCAGAGCGTTACGATGACGGCGAGCACCACGATTACCAGCACGCTCGTGTTCAGCATTCTGCTGAACACGTACTCCTCACGCTCGAGATCGAATAGGTTGCTCCCTACGTACAAGAAGGGCACGACGACTGCGGGGATGGTGTGCCTTCGGGCGTACTCGTACATCGCCTCGAAGATACCTCCTGCTGCAGTGCCCAGGACGATGATGCCCGCTATGCCGAAGTCGGCGAAGTATCTGAAGAACATCGTGTAGATATTGCTGTCATGGTTGCCTATGCGGACGAAGTCGGATGCGTAGGGCTGGAGGCTATGGATGATTCCGAACTTGTAGGCAAAGACGTACAGGTTGTAAAAGCTGCGCATGCCTGGGTATGGGGATGCCGCAATGCCTCTGTCGAGAGCGAGCTGAAACGAGGGAAGCCCCCCGCTCACATAGAACGATATGTAGCTGTCGAGCGAGCTTGATGCCATTCTCCCCACAAGCGCGGACGAGAAGTAGAACAACGGGATGCCAAGCAAGACAGCGATGCCACCGATGGTGATCATCTTCTTGGTAATCAGTCTCGCACTGCGTCCGTCTCGGAGTTGCAGGAGGAAGAAAGCTAGGGCACTTGCGAAGGCGTAGTTCGCAATGGGGCCTCGGCTGCCCATGAGAATGGTGTATCCGCACGTTGCCAGAAGGCAGGACAGGGGAGGAACGATTCCTTTCCAGCCACGAGCATCTGCGATGCTCCGTACTGAGAAGAAGACGGAGCAGTATGCGATGACGGTCACGAGCTTATCGGACTGACGAGAGACGAAGCTATACCCCTCGCCCATGCGTATGTTGGCGGTTGAGAACGAGCTGCTGGTGACTTGTCGAGCCCACTTCGCAAGGTCGACGTAGCTCTCGAAGTGCTTGCCTGCCCCAGCTGCCATCTCGGTCATGTCGTGGATGCGGATGGCTGCGGCGGCGATGACCACGACGAAGAGGACGAGGTACTTCCATGAGGCCACCTCAAAAGAGTGGGTGTGGTGGCTGTCTAGACTACCTGGCCTGGCATAGTGTCGACCTCGGGGGTTTCTGGTTTGCCAAAACGCTCGCACGAGAAGTGCCCCTAGAGCGAAGCACGTGCAGCCAAGCAACAGAAAGGAGAAACCGTCCACCTTGAGAGGCACTTCGTTCCAGGTACGCATTCCCAGGATGGAGAGCGCGGCGGCGAGACAGAAGACAAGGGTGTTGAGGGGTGCGGGTGACAGGAGCTCGAAGTCCGATTTCGTCAAGCAGAGCCAGAACTCGATGAGCAAGACGATTGCAAGAAGCAGGTTGAATAGCATCACGTTGTCCCCATGGTAGTCGTTGGCGCATGTGGCCTTGCGCATACCGTATCATTGTGGGCTTTCGTTCGGGACCCATGTGCGCAGTGAGACCGACCGCGCTGGCACCCTATGTTCTGAGGGCTTTGTAGGTTGATTGGACGCGGTTCCCGTTGGCGACGAGGAATGCCACATAGAACAACAGGTACGCTGTGGTTGCTACGAGGGGAGGCAGGAGAATCGTCATGGTGACGAAGGCTCCCGTCAATACAAGCTCCCATATTCCGATGCTGGTGGGTGGGACGCCGATGGCACGGTTGAGGTAGCTCTCTGAGTAGAGGCTCCTGATTATGATTGCCAAGACGACGGAACCGATGACCATGTAGATCGAGTGGAAGACGTTGGTTCCTAGGAAGGTGCCGAGGGCGCTGAGCAACGCAATGCACGCATTGATTCTGAATAGCACCGCCTCCTCGCGGCGCACCTTAAAGAACGTGGTGCATGTAATGTTCATCTTGCTGTCAAAGACGCAGAGGGGCATCAGATAGATGAAGAAAACGAAACTATGCGCGTACTGGGGCAGCCACAGTCCGAGGAGCCAGGTCATCGGTTGGTACAGCAAGTAGACCGCAGGGAAGGCGAGTCCCATCGCATCGCGGGCCACGGTGTAGAAGTGCTTGGCGGACTGGGCGCTGCTCTGCCTGAGGGCAGGGAAGAGCACCATGCTTGCCTGTGAGACGAACGCTAGGAAGAAGTTGACCATGGAGAGAGCGAGCGAGAGCTCTCCGAATGTCTTGATGCCCCACGTCGCATCGATGGCGAAGCGCGCGATGCCGAGAACCAGCTGGCTGGCGATGTTTGCAAGCATGAGCTTGATGCCCACGCGGATGCTCTGGATACCCTCCCGGGCGGCTTGGCTCGGTGCTAGGATGCCAGATTTTGTAAAGTCCCGTAGTAGGTACAGGCAGAAGCCAAGCTGCACGACACTTGAAAAGATGTAGGAGATGACGTATGGCTCGAACGCATGGATCCGCCCCGTTAGGAGTAATAGGAGTGGGACGAGAAAAGACAGGCGCTCGACAATGGACGAGTAGGAGGAGAGCCTGGTCTCGTTCATTGCCTGCAGTAGGAAGGTCAAGTATGTCGCCGCGTTCTGTATGACGAGGAAGATGCCCGTGCAGACAATAACGAACTCCCGCTCGGGGCCAAAGCCTCCAAGGACGGCTATCGCGACGATGACGATGGCCATGACCAGTTGGAACGATAGAGCGAAGACGAACTGTGAGTTGACCGACCGTCTGTCAATCTGGTCGCGTGACTGCCCTCCCTTGATGAGGTAGACACCGTCATTGAGCCCTAGGTGAAAGAAGCCGACATAGCCTATGTAGAAGATGAAGAGCTGCCAATAGCCGTACTGTTCGGTGCCGAGGAGCTTCGGGACAATCAGCGACTGGACGATGCTCAGCAGCATGCTCACCCCCTGGGCGAGGAAGGCTACCGAAACATTCTTGATAAGGGTTCTTTTGTCCATGGGAGAAGTATAGGGAAGGCGCGATGCGTCTGTCTCTTGGTACCGGCGGGCGCATGGAAAGAAAGGATATTAGGCGAGATAGGTGCAGGTTCTTTTGATACGTCATGGAAAGATGAGTCAGTATTCTGCGCGTTGAATGCGCCAATTTTCTCGCGTGTTGATAAAACGAACGGAATGACCATGCCTCCTAAAACTATCCAGAAAGGAGTCTGTGGTCTTTTCCGAGATGCGCTCAAAAGGGCGTACATGTCATGAGAGTTGATTTTCGTATCGTCACATCGAGGGCCTACTTGGGTAGTGCAGACTGAGGTGTGTTTAGCGGTATGCTTCGTCTGAAGATACGTGACTAACGAGGAGATTTTACTTGGGTGAGTCCAGGCCATGGCTAAGGGCAGTCTCGGGAATGAAGTCCATGGCGCTTCTTCTCATTTTGGTTTGGCATTGTGGAGTGTTGAAAGCGCCCGATTTGGGTGCTAGGTGCTGCGAGATATTTTTCGTTTCCTCTGGCTTCCTTGAGGCGTACCGACATGGCTTCTCTTGGGAGTTCACATTGGAGGAGTGCTTTCTCTCCGTGCGTAGGAAGTTGCGTGTCATTTATCCGATGTATCTCGCATCCCTCCTGTCGGCTGTCGCCCTGTCTTTCCTGACTGGAAAAATCACCCTCGAGTTGAGGTTCGTGGGAACAATGCTGCCTTACCTCTTGTTGATGCAATCTTGGTTTCCCAAGATTGCATTGCTTCCGGAATACAATGGTGCAAGCTGGTTCCTATCTGCGCTGTTGCTTTGCTATGCAGCGACCCCATTCGTTGCATACGTCGTGAAAAGAGTGATGGGTGCGACCGCTCTCGGCTCAAAGGTCTTAAAGATGTCTTTGCTCATGGCGACGATCTTCTTGGTGCGGACGGTTGCCGAATTACTTGCCGTGACATTTCCAGATATCTATTCCTACAGCGTCCACAGCAATCCTCTCGTCCGTCTCCTGGAATTTTCGCTTGCCTATTGCGTTGGCATCGTCTTTACGGATTTTTTGCCCACGAGAGGTATCAGTCCTTGGAAGAAGGCGACTCTCGAGTTGTCGATAGTTGCCGTCTATGTAACCGCTGTCTGGTACGGTAATGCGCTGCTTCCGCGCTCTGCTTTTGTTTTCCTTGCATGCCCACTGGTGGTGGTCTTTGCTAGGGGGGAAGGGCCTATCTCTCGCTTTTTGTCCCTGGCGCCTCTCCAGAGCTTTTACGCAATTGAGATGTCCTTCTATCTTTTTCATCAAACCGCCTGTCGCATTGCGGCGATTGATGTTTTCAAGACTCTCTATAGTGGCATTCGCGGCGGCAGAATAATTCACGTGACAATTGCGTTGGCTCTGACTTTGTTGTTTGTCATGGCCTGGAGACTGTTGTCTACGGCTTTCAACTCTCGTTTCCACCGCTTGAACGTCGGGTAGCCGGCCCTCTCCTTGGTGTAAGGTTTCGGACGTGGCCGCGGCGGGGGAGGGCCCTCCTCGCGACCGGTGCCTCGTCTGGTTGCCCTTTGACCCAAAGGAGCTCACATGACCCAGATTGCCACGCGTTGCGTCCAGGCTGGCTATGCGCCCGGGAACGGGGAGCCGCGCCAGATTCCCATCGTGCAGTCCACGACCTTCAAGTACGACACTTCCGAGCGCATGGGGCAGCTCTTCGACCTCGAGGCGGAGGGCTACTTCTACACCCGCCTGCAGAACCCCACGAACGACGCCGTCGCCGCGAAGATCTGCGCCCTCGAGGGCGGCAGCGCGGCCATGCTCACCAGTTCGGGCCAGGCGGCCAACTTCTTTTCCGTGTTCAACATCGCACAGTCAGGCGACCACGTCGTCGCCTGCTCCACCATCTATGGCGGGAGCTACAACCTTCTCGCCCACACCATGGCAAAGATGGGGCTCGAGACCACCTTCGTCTCTCCCACCTGCTCGGACGAGGAGCTCGAGGCGGCCTTCCGCCCCAACACCAAGGCCGTCTTCGGCGAGACCATCGCAAACCCCGCCCTCGCGGTCCTGGACATCGAGCGCTTCGCCGCCGCCGCGCACGCCCACGGCGTGCCCCTGATCGTCGACAACACCTTCCCCACGCCCGTCAACTGCCGGCCCATCGAGTGGGGCGCCGACATCGTGACCCACTCCACCACCAAGTACATGGACGGCCACGGCTGCGGCGTGGGTGGCGCCATCGTGGACTCCGGCAACTTCGACTGGATGGCCAACGCCGAGCGCTTCCCAGGTCTCACCACGCCCGACGAGTCCTACCATGGCATCGTCTATGCCGAGCGCTTTGGCCGGGCAGGCGCCTTCATCACCAAGGCGACCTCCCAGCTCATGCGCGACTTCGGCTCCATACAGTCGCCCCAGAACGCCTTCTACCTCAACCTGGGGCTCGAGAGCCTGCACGTCCGCATGCCGCAGCACTGCGCCAACGGCCAGGCGGTGGCGCAGTTCCTGCAGTCCAACCCCAAGGTGGCCTCTGTTCGCTACCCCGGACTCCCCGATGACGAGTTCCACGCCCTTGCGCAGAAGTACCTGCCCAACGGCAGCTGCGGCGTGGTGAGCTTCGAGGTGGCGGGGGGCCGCGCGGAGGCGGAGAGGTTCATGGCGGCGCTGCGCCTCTTTGCCATCGAGACGCACGTGGCGGACGCGCGCAGCTGCTGCCTGCACCCCGCCAGCTCCACCCATCGCCAGATGAGCGACGAGGAGCTTGTGGCGGCGGGCATATCCCCCAGCATGGTCAGGCTCTCCTGTGGTCTGGAGGCGGGGGAGGACCTGGTGGCCGACCTGGACCAGGCGCTCGCGTCCGTCTAGGGCCAGCGCGAGGGAGGGAGCATGGAGAGGGACGCCTTGGTGAGGGTCGCCGCGACGGGCGGCTACGGCACGGTCTACTCCGTCGAGGAGGGCGTGTGCGAGGTCGCCTTGATCGACCCCCAGGCCGAGGAGGACTTCCTGTCCGTCCCGCAGGCCATGGTCGAGCCGCTCGAGCGGGCGTATCCGGAGTCCATGGGCGAGCTTGCGGGACGGCTCGCCCTCCTTCACCTGCGCGTGAGCCGCGGTGCGGCTGCGGGAGGCGGCTTCGAGGCCTTCGTCGGCCGAACCGAGGACGACGCGCTCGAGCTCTGGTGGGCCGAGGGCAACCATCGTGCGAGGCGGGTGTCCCACCTGGAAGGGGGACAGGCCAGCGCCCTGGCGTCAGCGCTCAGAGGGCTGGACCTGGAGCCCTGGGAGCACGGCGGGGGCGCACCGGCGCGCCCGGGCGGATGGCACTGGTCCCTGGAGTGCGCCGGCGCGGGCATGGGGGCGAGCGGCTTTGGCCACGACGGCGCTCCCGAGGGGCTGCGCGACGTGGTCGAGGCCCTTGCGGGAATGGGACTTCCCCTTATCTGGGACGACGAGGGCCCGCGCCTTGCCTGAGGCTGAGCCGTCCGCCGGGCAAAAGGGAGGACCCGTCTCGGACGAATCGGCCCCAAAGCCAAGAACCTACTACGTCTACGTGCTGGAATGCGAGGATGGCTCGCTCTACTCCGGCATCACCACGGACGTGGTGCGGCGCCTGCGCGAGCACCTTTCCCAGAGGCCTCCTGGGGCCCGCTACACGCAGCGACATCGGCCCGTCGGCCTGCGGGGGCTCTGGGCCTGCGAGGGCCGCTCGTTGGCCTGCAGGCTGGAGTGGCGCCTGCACCATGCGAGCCGCCCCCAGAAGCTGGAGCTGCTTGCTGCCCCGGAGCTTGCGGGAGGGGAGTGGGAGCCCGTTGGCAAGGAGGAGCGGCTTGTGCTGTGGGAGGAGGCTGTGGTCCCGACAGGCGCCTAGCCCCGCGGCCTAGTTGGCCGTGCCGGCCTTGGGCTGTGCCTCGTGGATGGTGACCGTGCTGCCCACGGCTACGACGCTGTCCGTGGGGGGCTCGACGGCGGCGACGGTGCCGTTGACGAAGTCGTCGGTGAGGACCGCCTCGCCCCTGGCCACCTCGAGGCCCATACCGCGAAGGAGCACGGTGGCCTTTGCCACGGTCATGCCCCTGAGGTCCGGGATCGAGACGCTGCTCTGCTCGTTGTCGTCTGCGAAGTCGCTGGTGTCGCCCGCGTCGGGGTTGGGGCCGTCCGACACGACGAGGTCCACCTTGGTGCCCATGACCTCCATGGCCCCTGCCTCGGGCCCCTGGCTGATCACCTTTCCCGCGGCGACGGTGTCCGAGTAGGCGAAGGTGACGTCGTCCTTCACGAAGAACTTGGTCTGCGCGAGCGCCGTGACGGCGTCGTCCAGCGAGAGCCCGACCAGGTCGGGAACGGCCTGTGTCACCTCGGGGGACTTGCCCACCTTGAGCGTCACGTCCCCGCCGCTGGGAAGCGCGCTGTCGGCCGTGGGTTCCGTTGCCAGCACGCGGCCCGCGTCCTCCGAGCTCTGGGTGACCTGCTCGCTCACCTCGACGTCGTAGCCCTGCGACTCGAGCTCCGCCTGGGCAGACGCGGCATCAAGGCCCACGACGTTGGGTACCTCGGGGTCGGAAAAGAGCCCGAAGCAGCTGGTGAGGATGAGGCTGGACCCCAGGATGGCGACCAGGACCGCGATGATGCCGGCGACGAGCAGGTGGGGGAACCCTCGGCCTCCCGGCAGCGTCCCCGTGCCCTCGTCGACGGCCCAGCCCTGCTCGATCTTGGGGGCCCTCACGTCCGCGGCCTTCACGGCTCCGGTCGCGCCTGGCCCCAGGGCGTTGCCATCGTCGACGGCGTCGTCGCCGTCCTCTTTGGGGGTGGGCGCGGCCTCGATGGTGGGGAGCTGCTCGTCCAGCGCCTGGGAGGGCGCCGCGTCCCCTGGCGCCACGGCGGAGGTGGCACCAGGCTCCAGGCGCTCGTCCTCGGAGAGTGTGCCGACGCCATCGGGCGACGCCGCACTCGCGGGCTCCAGCGCCGCATCGACGTGCTCGACGCGCGCGTGCTCGGCTGCCGAGTGCTCGGGGAGCACGACCTCTTCTTGCCCGTTGGACCAGGGGCAGCTCGTCGCCATATGGCGCGGGACGTTGCCCTCGCCCGTCGGGCTGGGCTCGTCCTCGACCCTTGGCATGCGGTCGCTGTCGTCGGTCACGCTGGTTCCTCTCGCCTTCCTGCAGGGCCGTGGGACAGGTTGTCCCAAAAAGCGTTGGACTATCTTACGCCAGTGACCTGTGACTTGTCACTTTTCGCTGCCGTGGAAGGTGGTTATGGGGGCTTGGGGGCAATTCAGCTTGTGAATAAGGTCGTCTTGGGACATTGCCCCGCCGGGCAGCTCGAGCATCAGCGCGAGGGCCAGGACGAGCCCGTCCTCCAGGCTCCCGGGGTCTACCCACTCGTCCCTGGTGTGGAGGAGGCCGCCATGCACCGTCCCCACCGTGAGGGCGGGGATCCCTAGGCTGAGGGGGATGTTGGCGTCCGTGGAGGCGGGGGAGAGGTCGGGCTCCTCTCCCGTGACGGAGCGGATTGCCTCGCAGGCGAGCCTTGTGACGCGCTCCTGCGCCTCGGGACGGGTGCCTGCGTTCCCGGGCCTCATGCCTATGCGCTCGAGCGAGGTGCGGACGCCCCTCTCGCCCGCGTTGGCGACGACCTCTTGCAGCCGGGTGCGCATCGCCGCGAGGTTTGCCGCGGACTCGCTGCGGTATTCGAAGAGGCAGCTCGCCTGGGACGCGATGGCGTTGACCGTGCTCCCGCCCTCGATGCGTCCCGCGTTGATGGTGGTCCGGGCGCCCGTGGTCGGGTCCTGCGGCAGCGTGCTGGCATAGAGCTCGCCGACGACGCGGCAGAGGCGCTCGATGGCGTTGGGGCGGCCGAAATCGTGGTAGGAGTGCCCGCCTTGGGTCCTGACCTCGATCCTCCAGCGCTCGGAGCCCACGGCCACGCCTATGCATTGGGGCAGGTACAGGTCGAGCGAGACGAACGCTCGCACGGTCGTGCCGCAGGCCTCCAGCCAGCGGAAGACGGCCTTGGTCCCGTCGAGGTTGCCCAAGCCCTCCTCGCAGCTGTTGGCCACGACGAGGAGGTCCGCCCGTGCGGTGGCCGCAGCGAGCTCTTGTGGGTGTTCCAACAGGCAGCTCGTCGCCATGAGCAGCGCCACGAGGTTCGCCGTGTCGTCGCCTATGCCCGGCGCGAGCAGCCGCCCTCCCTCCTCGCACACCTCGAAGGGCTCGACGTCGTCGAAGACGACGTCGGTGTGGGCACAGAAGAGGACGAGGTCACGGCAGGGGGACGGCGTTCCGGGGTTGGCCTGGGGCCTGGACGGCGCGGCGTGGTCGCTCTCGCCCGAGGGACGTCTGAGGAGGCAGAGGACGTTCTTCTGCCCGTCCACCCAGACCTCGTTTGCGCCCTGCCGTCTGAGCCACTCCGCCACGAAGGCCGCCCGGCGCTCCTCGTGGCGGGTCGGGGCGGGGATGCCGGCGAGCGTGCGGAGCAGCTCGAGCTCCTGGTCGTGGTGGTCCCGCGCGTAGGCCCGGAGCCTTTGCAGCAGTGCTTCGTCCATCCTGGCCTCCCTGGTCCGTGGCTGGTTCCATGATGTCACAGGGGGGATCGCGGGCGCGCGAGGCGTGGGGGGTAGGTGCGTGGGGCGCGGGGGGTGCGCGGGCAGGCGCGCGAGGCGCGGAGGCAGGCGCGCGAGGCGCGCGGGCACGGGGTTCGGTTGCGCGAGTCAATGGGCGTTTTGGGGTGCGTCGTGGAGTTCTTCGTGCGCAGACGAGGAATGGCCTGTGCACGAAATTGCGCTGACCTGGCCTTTTGTCGGCACGGCGCGCAGACTGGGAGTGACCTGCGCACGATTTTGGAGCGTTTCTCTCCTTCTCTCCTATGGTACGTTGACAAGACCTCAAAGTGATATCACTATGACCTCAGCCTCTCCGTGCGGGGAGGGACACGAGGGCAGCGCCTCCATGGGGGAGGTCGGCCCCTCGCGCAGAAGGGAACGAGACATGAGCGTAGAGAAGAAGGCCCACGCGGCGTCCGGCTGGGCGATGCTCCTGGTGGTCGTCGTCCTGTACCTGGCGAGCGTCTACATGGTCGTGCGAGGCATCATGAACGTCAGCCTCTACGACGACCTGGGGCTCGTCGCCCCCGTGACTGCCTGGGTGGCCATTCCGCTGGGCTTCGTCATGCTGGCGGTGGCAATAATCCTGAGCTGCGGCTTCTTCACCCTGCAGCCGGGACAGGCGCGCATCTGCGTCCTCTTTGGCAAGTACGTGGGCACGGTGCGTGACGAGGGGCTGCGTTGGGCCAACCCCTTCTACTCCCGCAACCTGGGCAGCTCCAACGCCTCGCCCTCGGTGGACATCGCAGCCTCCATCACGGGCATCTCGAGCGCCAGCGCGGGCTCTCCCTCTCATGTGCACGGCGCCAAGATCTCCACCCGCGCACGCACGCTCAACGGCGACCGCCTCAAGGTCAACGACAAGATGGGCAACCCCATAGAGATTGCGACCGTGGTGGTGTGGCGCGTGGCCGACACGGCGAAGGCTGTCTTCGACGTGGATGACTACGAGAGCTTCGTCTGCATGCAGACCGAGACCGCGCTGCGCCACGTTGCCAGCATCTATGCCTACGACCACATGGAGGACGAGGACGAGAGCGCGAGCTCCATCACCCTGCGCTCCAACATCGAGGAGGTCTCGGAGAGCCTCAAGGCGGAGCTCGAGCGCAAGCTGGCCGTCGCGGGCGTCGCCGTGGACGACGCGCGCCTGACGCACCTGGCCTACGCGCCCGAGATCGCCCAGGCGATGCTCCGCCGCCAGCAGGCCGACGCCGTCATCGCCGCACGCAAGAAGATCGTCGAGGGTGCCGTGAGCATGGTGGACATGGCGCTCGCGCAGCTCTCGGACGGCGGGATCGTGGAGTTCGACGACGACCGCAAGGCCGTTATGGCATCCAACCTCATGGTGGTGCTCTGCGGCGAGTCCGAGGCGCAGCCCGTGCTCAACACCGGCAGCCTGTACCAGTAGGGCGGTGCGTCGCGTTGGCGAGGAAGCAGTACCCCCTGCGCATCGACCCCGAGCTCTGGTCCGCCGTCCAGAGGTGGGCGGCGGACGAGATGCGCAGCTCTAACGCGCAGGTCGAGTGGATCGTGCGGGACGCGCTGCGCCGGGCGGGGAGGCTGCCCGGGAGGGGCGGAGGGGACGTGGCTCCCCCTTCCGGGGGAGAGGAACAGCTCCCTAGGTCGCGGGACTAGGCGGCGAAGCTTGGCGTCGTCGTGCAGAACTCGCCCGAGTTGACAGATTGGTGCCATCTCGGGCGAGTTCTGCACGACGGATGCCCGCGCTACCTCTCCCTCCGTGATTCCGCCCCTCGCTCGCGGTCCGAGGCGCTAGCCGCCGCCATAGAGGGCGCGCTCCATCAGGGCGAAGAGGGTCTGGCAGTCCGAGCGCCGCCTGAGGGCGTCGAACATCGCGTCGAGGGTAAGCCTGCAGATGCGTTCGGGCTCCAGCTGGCCCCGGAGCACCTCTCGCCTGACGGAGGGGTCCGACTCCAGGACGTGCGCCAGGCCCTCCAGCATGTGCGAGAGGAGGGCGTCCATGCGCTCCCGCCCCGCCTCGCGCGCCCCGGGGCCCAGGGCGTGGAGCTGGGCGAGCCAGTTGGAGCCCAGGGGAGAGAGGCGCTCGTCCAGGCCCGCAAAGAGCCGGCGGCAGTAGTCGAGGTAGGGCTCCTGGCTTCGGGTCTGGCAGAAGTCCGCGAAGAAGGCGTCCCTGAAGAGCGCCTCCGCCGTGGCCGCGACCAGCTCGTCGCGCGAGGGGTAGTAGTTGTAGACCGAACCGACGGAGATCTGGCAGGCACGCGCCACACCGCGGATGCTGATCGCGTCGAGGCCGTGGTTCCGCGCCAGGCCGCAGGCCGCGTCGAGTATCTGCTCCTGGCTCGTGCGTCTCCTGGGCATCCTTGCCTCCCGGTCCTGTCGGGGTGTCTATGCCTGGCGTCGCGTGCCGTCGGCGTCCTCGTGCGTCGTGGGTTCCTGACGCAGGCGCAGCACGAGGGCGATCGCGGCGACGATGGCGACGGAGGCGACGCCGGCCTTCGTGCCCGTCATGCCCAGTGCGGGGATGCCCATGAGCAGCCCCACAAGGTAGGGGACGAGCCACGCGAGCCAGACGGCGACGGAGTAGCGGCTGAAGCCCTGGCGGGCCCGCTCGCTCCCGCGCCAGACGACGAGGCTGGCCCAGACGGCATGGGCGAGCATGAGCGCGATGGCGACGGCGCCCGTCACGGCATGGACGCCCAGGCCCGAGATGCCGTTGGTGCGGGCGTAGCTGCCCATGAGGGCGGTTCCCGTGCTGTCGCAGGCAAGTCCCGCCCAGTAGAGCGCGAGCTGTGCCTTGCCCAGGTAGTGGTGCCTGCGCTCCCCAAAGACGCCTGCCGTGTAGAGGACGAGCGCCGCCGTGATGGCGACGGACGCGAATGCGATGGTGCTGCCCATGTCTGCTCCCCGAGCCGTGGGCGCGGTTCCCCAAGGGCCGCGCGCCGCCGTGTGTGAACACCGTTCACTATAGGCAGCCGGTGGTGAACCGAGCCATGCGTTGTTCACTGTGGAGAGGGGATGGTCCACGCCGCTGCCGGTGCCTCACATGGCCCGGCCCACGGCCCGTGCCCAGCCCGCGAGCAGCCGCTCTGCCTCGGGACGCCCCATCCGGGGCTCGAAGCAGTCATCGTCGCCGCGCAGGCCGCGCAGCTCGTCCGTGCCCGACCAGAAGCCGCTCGTGAGGCCGGCGAGGTAGGCGGCCCCCAGCGAGGTGGTCTCTATGTTCTGGGGCCTCCTCACGCGCATGCCCAGGACGTCCGCCTGGAACTGCGCCAGGAAGTCGTTCCTGGAAGCACCGCCGTCCACGTTGAGCGCGCAGAGGACGCGTCCAGCGTCCGCCTCCATGGCCCTCACCAGGTCGGTCGTCTGGTAGGCCAGGGCCTCGAGGGCGGCACGGGCGATGTGGGCGGGCGTCGTCCCGCGGGTGAGGCCGCAGATGAGGCCGCGCGCCTCGG
Source organism: uncultured Olsenella sp. (assembly GCF_959602185.1). Taxonomy (NCBI): domain Bacteria; kingdom Bacillati; phylum Actinomycetota; class Coriobacteriia; order Coriobacteriales; family Atopobiaceae; genus Olsenella; species uncultured Olsenella sp. Next base: position 41,879 of record NZ_CAUGRZ010000002.1, on the reverse strand, counting down.
GTCTCCAGTAGGGGGCGCCAAGCCCCGTGAAGGCGGGCACGATGTAGACCCCGCCGTTGTCCGGGACGCTGCGGGCCAGGTACTCGGTCTCCTCCGCGCTGCGGATGAGCCCCAGCTCGTCCCTGAGCCACTGGATGAGCGCCCCTGCGACGAAGACGCTGCCCTCGAGCGCGTACTGCGTGCGCTCGGTGCCGGGGGCTGCCGCGGCGATGGTCGTGACCAGGTTGTTCTTGGACCGAGCCGCGACGTCGCCGGTGTTCATGAGCAGGAAGCAGCCAGTGCCGTAGGTGTTCTTCGCCTCTCCCGCCTCGAAGCAGCACTGGCCGAAGAGGGCGCTCTGCTGGTCTCCCGCCACGCCGCAGATGGGGATGCCCGCGGGCACGCCGGGGTAGCTCGTCTCGCCGAAGAGGCTGGCCGAGCGCCTGACCTCGGGGAGCATGCAGGCGGGGACGTCGAAGAGGGCGAGCAGCCCCTCGTCCCAGCGGCCCTCGTGGATGTCGTAGAGCAGGGTGCGGCTGGCGTTGGTCTCGTCCGTGGCGTGCACCATGCCGCCGGTGAGCACCCACACGAGCCAGCTGTCTATCGTGCCGAAGAGGAGCTCGCCCGCCTCGGCGCGCTCGCGGGCGCCGGACACGTTGTCGAGCAGCCAGCGTAGCTTGCTGGCGGAGAAGTAGGCGTCGGGCAGGAGGCCCGTCTTGCCCTGCACCATCCGGCGGACCTCGTCCGTGCCGCAGAGCTCCTGCACCATGTCCGCCGTGCGGCGGCACTGCCACACGATGGCATTGGCTATGGGCTCTCCGGTGCTGGGGTCCCAGACCATGGTGGTCTCGCGCTGGTTGTCTATGCCGATGGCCGCCACGTTGCGCTCGCTCAGCCCGTGGCGGCTCACCAGCTCGGTGAGCGATCCCAGCTGCGAGAGGAGTATCTCTTGCGGGTTGTGCTCGACCCAGCCGGGCTGGGGATATATCTGCTGGTAGCTGCGCTGCACGCAGTCGACCATGCGACCCTCGCGGTCGACGAGCACGGCGCGCGACGAGGTGGTGCCCTGGTCCAGGGCTATGACGTAGTCCTTGCTCATCTCTCTTCTCCCAAGTGTTCGTCGAACCAGCGGGTAACGTCGTCGAAGACGAGCTGGCGCGCGTCTTCCTTCAAGATCTCGTGGCGCATGTTGGCATAGAGGTGGTACGCGACGTCGGCCGAGCCGGCGTCGCGGGCGAGGTCTGCGGACCGGGTGACCCCACGGCCGAAGTCGCCCACCGGGTCCTCCGCCCCCGCGACGAAGAGGAGCGGCAGGTCGTTGGGGACGTGCCGCGCGCACTCGGGCGAGCAGGCCTCGCGGGTGAGCTCGGTGAGGGTGGCGTAGCCCCCGGCCGAGAAGAGGAAGCCGCAGGACTTGTCTGCGATGTACTCGTCGACGTTGCGCTGGTTGTGCGAGAGCCAGTCGAACTCGGTGCGCGCGTGGGGCACTGCCTTGGCGTACGCTCCGTCGGCCATGGAGTGGAGGAGCTCGCTCTTGTGGGCGTCGCCGCGCAGGCAGGCGATGAGGCGTGCCAGGGCGTGACCGGCGGCGGACGTGGCGGGGGGCACGAAGCCCGTGCCGCAGATGACGGCGCCGGCAAGGCCGTCCGCATGCTCGGAGACGTAGGCGCGCGCGACGAAGCTGCCCATGGAGTGGCCGAAGACGAAGTGGGGGAGTCCCTCTCCCAAGATGGGCGAGACGAGCCGCCTCAGGCGATGGACGTCCTCGACGAGGATGTCGCGGCCGCCGTGCGAGGGAAGGACGCCCCACTTGGTTGCGGGAGCGCTGAGGCCGTGGCCGATCTGGTCGTGCCCGCAGACGGCGTAGCCCCGCCGCACGAGGTGGCGGGCGAACTCGTCGTAGCGCCCGACGTGCTCCGCCATGCCGTGGATCAGCTGGACCACGGCGCGGGGCTCCTCTCCCACGCCCCTCCAGACGTAGCCGTGAATGCGGGAGACCTCGTCCGCGGAGTCGAACCCGACCTCTTGGCGCTCGACGCGCAGTGACGGCGACGCCTCTTGCTCCATGGGTCCCTCCCTTCCGTCACAGACGTCCTGTGCGTCAGATTGTATGCAGGTCAGAAGGGGGTCTGCGGGGCGCTTCCGTGAGGAGTTCCTATGCTTCGATGGGCGCGGGATGATTGGATAATATATGCGTTCAGAGGCGTTTTTGCGCCGTTCGCGGGAGGGGGCCGGGTGGGTGCGGCCGGGGCGGGCCGCCATCGTGCGGGGGCGCGTGGCCGAGGCTGGCGTGCGGCGGCGAGCGCGCGGCTGGGTTGTCGCGTAGGGGCGAGCGCGAGGACGGGGCCTGCACTACAGGCCGAGCGCGCTTGTGTCGAGGGCTCCGTCGAGCTCGGGCGCGGCGTCTGTTGCCACCACGACGTTGTTGTCGGGCAGGTCGGCCTCGTCGGCGCCGCAGGGCAGGACGAGTACCGTCTTGAAGCGCTCACCGAGGAGGGGAAGGAGTCCCGCCAGGGGAGCTGAGCCCGGCCCTTCGAGTGCGCTCACGACGTTGATGAGGTAGAGGCCGTGCGACAGGAGGCGAGTGCGGACAAGGTCGAGGGCCTCGGGCGAGGAGAGGCTTGCGAGGGGTTCTTCCGCCTGGAAGCAGTCGTTGAGTATCGCGTCGTAGCGCTGGTCCGTCGTGCGGAGGAAGTCCAGGGCGTCGGCCTGGTGCAGCCGCAGGCGACCCTTCGCCTGGGCATGGTAGCGCTCCTCGAGGCGGTCGAGGAAGAAGTGGCGCCGTGCGAGCTCGAGCATGAGGGGGTCGACCTCGACGACGTCGACCGTCGCCTCGGGATGGTGGGCGATGGCGTACTTGGGGTAGGCGCAGGCACCTCCGCCCAGCATGAGGACGTTGCCGGTGGCATGGGCGGCCACGAGTACATCGTCGTAGAGGCGATGGTAGGGGAAGGCCAGCTCGCACCAGCCGTCGTCCAGGTAGGTGGCGCTCTGCCAGCTGCCGTCGACCTCGAGGATCCGCACGGGCAGGCCGTCCACGTCAAGCGTGTCCAGGACGCGGACGGGACCAAACATGCCGTGGGGGTAGCGTGCCACGACGCGCATGGGCGCGACGCGTCCGAGCAGGCCGTCTATGAGGTGGGACAGTGACATGCGGCTCCCTTCGGGGCCATTCTGACACGTCGGGGGCATGGGGTGTCGTCGTGGCGGGCTGTCGCGACGGTCGTCGTGGCGGGCGGCGGCGGGGCCATACGGCGGCTGCCACCCGGCTGAGCTCGTCGAGAAAACGCTCGTAGAGCTTGATTGGCTCATCGAAAAAGTGAGCGCCGTAGACGAGTGGGCTCTCTGTACGGAGGGAACCGAAGCCGAGGTTTGGTCTTCGACCGAGGGTGGTTCCTATACTTGGATGCACTCGTTCAACCAGCGCATCGGCATGCACGGAAACAAGTTTTTTCGACGGGCCCAGCCCCTATGTCGAGACGCCTCACCTTTGTCAGGAGCCAATTGGGGAGTCTGGCGCGCATGGAGCGCAGTGCATGAGAATCGTATGTCTCGACCAAGAGGCGGAGACCGTCGCTTTTGATTCGCTGGGACTGCAGGATGAGGCGAAGGTCGCGCGAGAGTTCTATGTGACTTCCAATAAGGCACCTCTTCTCTCCGAGGGTGAGTATTGGACTGCCGAAAGCATTCACAGATTACTGATCGCCTCGATAGAGACTGGCAACCCCATCAGACGGGAGTGACCATGGAAGCCCTGAGACTTGACGTTTATGGCGATGCGGTTCCTGATCTTGTTGAAATATCGAAGGCTGTATAAAACCATTTATAGGGTGGTACTTCTGTTAAAATTTGTAAGAGTACTACCCTAAAACGCCTTTGGAGACATGTATGGAGCCTATCTATCGGCGCGAGCTTTACCTCTCGAGGATCCGTCCCTTCGTGAAGCACGCTGACCTTATCAAGGTAATCACGGGGGTGCGTCGCTGCGGGAAGTCCACCGTCATGCGGATGGTGGCCGACGAGCTGGCGGAGCAGGGCGTGCCGGAGCGCAACCTCGTGTTCCTCGACCTCGACTCGCGCGGCTACCGCAAGGTGAGGACTGCGGACGCGCTCGACGAGCTCATCGAGCGCGTCTCGGCCCCGGAGGGCATGACCTACCTCTTCATTGACGAGGTGCAGAACGTTGAGGGCTTCGAGGAGGTGCTCAACGCTTGGCGTGGGGAGGGGACACACTCCATCTTCATCACAGGCTCGAACTCCTACCTGCTTTCCGGCGAGCTCGCCACCAAGCTCACCGGTCGCTACTTGGAGTTCGAGGTCTTTACGCTCACTTTTGCTGAGTACGAGGGGATGAAACGCCTCTACGGGAAGGAGATAAGCCCCAATGTCGCCGAGGAGTTCGACCACTTCATCCTCGAGGGCGGCTTTCCCCGCGCGGTCGACCTCGCCACGTTGGCGGAGAAGCGGACCTACGTCGAAGGTGTTGTGCGTGAGATCTTCGAGAAGGACGTCAAACGCCGTGTTCAGGTGCGTAATGTGTCGGTCTTCGAGCGCGTCCGAGACTACATGATCAACAACTTTGGGTCGACGACGAGCATCAGGAACATCGCTGCATACTTCCGTGATGTCGAGGGGGTACCCATCAAGGAGGAGACGGTGCACCGCTACGTCACCGTTCTTGAAGAGGCCAAGATTCTCTACCGCTGTCCGCGCTTCGACATGAAGTCGAGGCGCTCTCTTGCCCGCGAGCAGAAGTACTACCTTGCCGATCTCGGGTTCTACTTTGCCCTCAACACCGACAATCGCATCAACTACGGTCCCGTGCTCGAGAACGTGGTGTACGAGTACGCCCGCGCGCAAGGCTACTCCGCAAGTGTCGGTAGGATTGGGAAGCTCGAGTGCGACTTCATCCTGCGCGATGGTGCGCAGGACTACTCGTACGTGCAGGTCTCCTATACCATCGCCGAGCGCTCCACCGAGGACCGCGAATACGCATCACTCGAGAAGGCCCGCGACGGCTATCCCAAATACCTCCTCACCTGCGATCATCTGCTGCAGAAGCGTAGTGGCGTCATCCACGAGAACCTCATCCGCTTTGTGTCGGAGGAAAGGCGGTTCGGATTCGGGCGGTGACAAACCCAACTGCGGACCATCCCACCCCGGCACCCCGTCAGGGATCGTGTGATGTGCCACATCCAAAGCACTATAATGCTTGTCGAAAAAAGGGGAGCTGGCGCACGCCGGCTGAGACTGGGGCCAAGGCGCCCCTGACCCTGGGGCGGCCGCCGACGGCTGCCGCCCGTACCTGATCTGGGTAATGCCAGCGTAGGGACCAAGGCACACGCTTTGCGCGGGTCCCGGTCTAGGCGGGCCGCCGCGAGGCACCCGCAGAGGGGAGTGCCTATGAACTGTTCCGTTGCCCTCCAGTACCTGCCCATGAACGCGGGCTCCGACGACGAGGTCTGCCGCATCGTGGACGAGGTCATCGCCGCGATCGACGCCTCGGGCCTCGACTACTACGTCGGGCCCTTCGAGACCGCGATAGAAGGCGACTTCGACGCCTGCATGGAGCTCGTGAAGCGCTGCATCGAGGCAGGTGCCAAGGCCGGCTGCGCCGAGAGCGCCAGCTACGTGAAGATCTCGTACCGTCCTGGCGGCGACGTCATGTCCACCGAGCACAAGATCGGCAAGTACCACCAGACGGACTCCGAGTTCGCCCCCAAGGCAGAGGGCGCGGTGGCCTAGGTGACCACGCCCTCGCGCACGCGCACGCGCAAGGTCCTGGTCCCGCTCCTCGCCGTCGCGGCGCTCCTCGCCCTGTGGCAGCTCGTCGTGACAGGGGGGCTCGTTCCCAACTTCCTGCTGCCCACGCCCGTCCAGGTGGTTGCCGCCCTTGCGGGCGACCTGCCACTCCTTGCCGCGCATGCCGCGACGACCCTGGTCGAGGCCGCCCTGGGACTCGCCATCGGCTGCGCCGTGGGCTTCGCCTTCGCCGTGCTCATGGACCGCTTCGATATCGTCTACCTGGCCTTCGAGCCCCTCGTCACCCTGTCGCAGACCATCCCGACCGTCGCCGTGGCGCCGCTTCTGGTGCTGTGGTTCGGCTACGGCCTGGCACCCAAGGTGGTTCTCATCGTGCTCACCACCTTCTTCCCGGTGACGGTCTCGCTCGTGGGGGGCTTCCGCTCGGTCGACCCTGACCTCATAGACCTCATGCGCACCATGAACGCCACCCGCTGGCAGGTCTTCTGGGAGGTCAAGCTCCCCGCTGCGGCCGAGCAGTTCTTCAGCGGCCTGCGCATCAGCGCCACCTACGCCATCGTGGGCGCGGTGATTGCCGAGTGGCTGGGCGGCTTCTCTGGCCTGGGCGTCTACATGACCCGCGTGCGCAAGTCCTTCTCGTACGACCGCATGTTCGCCGTGATCGTGCTGATCTCGGCGCTCTCGCTGGCGCTCATGGCCGGCGTCGACCTTCTGCAACGCATCTGCATGCCCTGGAAGAGGGCAGAGAGGAAATAGAGATGAACAGCTTCGTCACCACTGCCAACCTCAGCCGCCGTGGCCTCATCGCCGCATCGACCGCCGCCGCGAGCTCGCTTGTGCTCGCCGGCTGCGGCGCCGGCACCGCCGCGCCCGCCGCCGACACCAAGGAGAAGACGAAGGTCACCTTCTGTCTGGACTACACGCCCAACACGAACCACACGGGCATCTACGTGGCGCAGCACGAGGCCTACTTCGACGAGGAGGGCCTGGAGGTCAGCATCGTCCAACCCGCCGAGGACACGGCCGAGACCATGATCGGCTCGGGCCAGGCCCAGCTCGGCGTGAGCTACCAGGACTACATCGCCAACGTGCTCAGCAACTCGCCCGACCTCCCCGTCACGGCGGTCGCTGCCATCCTGCAGCACAACACCTCCGGAATCATGAGCCGCAAGGAGGATGCGATAACCTCCGCCAAGGGCATGGAGGACCACGTCTACGCCACCTGGGACATGCCCATCGAGCAGGCGACCATCAAGGACGTGGTCGAGGCCGACGGCGGAGACTACTCGAAGGTGAGGATGGTCCCCTACGCCGTGGACGACGAGATCGCGGGCCTGCGCGCCAACATGTTCGACACCGTGTGGGTCTACGAGGGCTGGGCGGTGCAGAACGCCGCCGTCCAGGGCTACGACGTCAACTACTTCAGCTTCATCGACATGGACGAGGTGTTCGACTTCTATACGCCGGTGATCGCGGCCAACCCCGAGTTCGCGTCGAAGAACCCCGACGTGGTGAAGGCCTTCCTGCGCGCGGTCCGACGCGGCTACGAGTACGCCGTGAAGGACCCCGACTCCGCGGCGGACCTGCTCTGTGCCGAGGTGCCCGAGCTCGACGCGGCCCTGGTGAGGCAGAGCCAGTCCTACCTCAAGGACCAGTACGTGGCCGACGCCGCGAGCTGGGGCGTCATCGACAAGGCCCGCTGGGCGCGCTACTTCCAGTGGCTCAACGACAACGGCCTGGTCGCCAACAAGATCGACGTGGATGCTGGCTGGACCGCAGACTACCTGGAGGCATAGGAGGTGCCGGGGGAGCGGGCGACGGACGCGGAGTCTGCGGACGTGGCGACGGCGGCCACCGGGGCGACGGCGGCCACGTCTCGCTCGCGACCGGGCGGGGGAGAGGGGCTCGCCCTCGAGGCGCGGGGGCTGACCCTCTCCTGGGACGGGGGCGCGCACGTCGTGGCGGAGGACGTGAGCCTCGCGCTGCGGCCTGGCGAGGTGGCCTGCCTGGTGGGCAAGTCCGGCTGCGGCAAGACCACCATCCTGCATGCGCTCTCGGGCCTCGCCCGCCCGCTCGCGGGGAAGGTGCTCCTGCACGGCGAGGACGTGACCGGCGTCCCCGGGCGTGTGAGCTACATGCTGCAGAAGGACCTCCTCCTGCCCAATCGCAGGATCCTGGACAACGTCTGCCTGCCCCTGACCATCGCGGGCACGCCCCGCGCCGAGGCGCGCGAGAGGGCGCTGCCGCTCTTCGAACGCTTCGGTCTCGCCGGCACGGAGGGCCTTTGGCCCTCGGAGCTCTCGGGCGGGATGCGGCAGCGCGCTGCCTTCCTGAGGACCTACCTCATGGGAAACGACGTCGCCCTCCTGGACGAGCCCTTCTCCGCCCTGGACGCCCTCACGAGGGTCGACCTGCGCAGCTGGTACTGCGACATGGCTACGGAGCTGGGAATCGCCTCGCTGGTGATCACCCACGACGTGGACGAGGCCGTGACCATGGCAAGCAGGGTGTACGTGCTTCGCGGCGACCCGAGGTCCGGCGTGCCCAGCCGCGTCGTGGCGGAGCTGGCCGTGCCGCGACCGGCGTCGGGCACGAGCGCGGCGGAGTTCGCGCTCACGCGGGACTTCCTCGACTGCAAGAGGGAGCTCCTCTCGCTTATCTAGGCCGCGGGCTACGATGTGGGTCGCCAGTAGAGGGAAGGGCGGTTTGGCGCGCATTCCATCCGTGGGGTGCGCGCCGTTTTCTTGTGAGCTGGGCAAACGTCGGGCTGAGCGCAGGCAGTCTGTGGTTTGCGCGCGTACGTCCCACAAACTTATTGACTGCTCAACATACAAGCCTAGAATGTTGACCAATCAACAAATGGGGCCGCCGTAAGCGGATCGCTACGAGCTGGTCACCACCAACGGGGCCGCATCGGCCGGCCTGGGAGAAGGGGGGAAGCGTGGACTCGCGTTTCGAGGACTTCGTCGGGCTGGTCTCTGCGGTGGGCAAGGAGGTCAACCGCATCAAGGCGCAGGAGATGCGGCGCTTCGGGCTCAAGGGCACCGACGTGATGTGCCTCTACTACCTGGAGCGGGAGCCCGCGGGCTACACCGCCTCCGAGCTCGCGCGGCTGATCGGCAACGACCGGGCCGCGGTCTCGCGCACGGTGGCGGCGCTCGAGCGCGGCGGTTTCGTGGGGATCGACGTGCCCGAGGGGGGCACGCGCTACAAGTCCCCCATCCGTCTGACCGAGAGGGGCCTTCGCACCATGCGCGAGGTCAACCAGATCATCGAGGACGTCGTGGCCCGAGCGGCCCATGGCGTCGACGAGCCCGACCGCGCGGCGATGTACCGCGCCCTCGGCTCCATAAGGGACAACCTGTTCAAGATCGGCGAGAGGTAGAGACATGGCAGTGCGCATCATCACCGACTCCGCGTCGGACATAGACGACATCGACGATCCCCGGCTGAGGGTGGTGCCCCTCTCCATCAGCTTCGGGGACCAGACCTTCAAGGATGGCGTGGACCTGGACCACGCCCGCTTCTACGAGCTTCTCGTCGAGCGAGAGGAGCTTCCCACTACGGGTCAGGTCACGCCCTTCGAGTGGCAGCAGGCCTTCGATGCGGCGCTCGAGGGGCCGGAGGACGAGCTGGTATGCGTCACCATCTCGAGCAAGCTGAGCGGCACGAACCAGAGCGCCGTCGTGGCGGCGGAGGGCTTCGGTGGTCGCGTGCACGTGGTCGACTCCCTCAACGCCTGCCTGGGCCAGCGCATCCTGGTCGAGCTCGCGCTGAGGCTCGCGGCCGAGGGGAGGGACGCCGACCAGATCGCCTCGGAGCTCATGCGCAAGAGGGGCGACGTCAGGCTCGTGGCCCTGCTCGACACCCTCGAGTACCTGCGCCGCGGCGGGCGCATCGACGCCGTGAGCGCGGGCATCGGGACCATGCTGCAGGTGAAGCCCGTCGTTGCCATCCGCGATGGCGCCGTGGTCACGCTGGGCAAGGCGCGTGGGTCGAAGAACGGCCGCAACCTCCTCAGCGAGGAGGTGGAGCGCTCCGGCGGCATCGACATCGGCCTACCCCTCGCCATCGGCTACTCGGGCCCCTCCGACCACCTGCTCAGGAAGTACGTGGAGGACTCGCGCTGGCTCTGGGAGGGGAGGCTCGACGAGATCCCCGTGCACACCGTGGGGAGCACCGTGGGCACCCACGTGGGTCCCGGGGGCATCGCCCTGGCGTACTTCTCGCAGGCTTAGATTCTCGCGGGCTGGCCTTGTCGGCCGGCCCGCGTGCCATTGGTGGCCGGCATGCATGCTATTGGTCACCCCTTGCATACCGTTTGGCGATATCTGCCTGCTTGGCACCACATCTTGCGCCGCTTGGGTGCCATGGTAGGCGGAGTGGGCCAGCCGGCCCCGAGCAAACATCAGCCCAAACCATTTATGGAGGGACGACATGGCACACATCACCCGTAGGAACTTCCTCGCCGGCTCTGCGGCTCTTGCAGTGACGGCCGGTCTCGCCGGCTGTGGCGGCGGGTCCAACGGCGCCGCCACCGACGCCGCCAAGGACTCCGGCAAGGACCTGAGCCGCATCGCCTCGCAGGAGATGATCGACGCGGCAAAGAAGGAAGGCACCCTCGTGGTGTACGGCTCCTGCGAGGAGGCCCACGTCGCGGCCTGCTGCCAGCACTTCCAGGACCTCTTTGGCATCGAGACCCAGTACCAGCGCCTCTCCACCGGCGAGGTCGAGTCCAAGGTCGAGGAGGAGAAGGGCAACCCCTCCGCCGACGTCTGGTTCGGCGGCACCACCGACCCCTACAACGTCGCCGTCACCAAGGGCATTCTCGAGCCCTACCAGGCCAACAACGCCAGCCACCTCATCAGTGACGTCTACCGCGACCCCGACGGCAACTGGTACGGCATCTACAAGGGCATCCTGGGCTTCTTCTTCAACAAGGACGAGCTCGAGCGCAAGTCCCTCGAGGCTCCCACCGACTGGCCCGACCTCCTGAGCGACAAGTACAAGGACCTCATCTGGATGTCCAACTACAACACGGCCGGCACCGCCAAGCTGATCCTCAACACCGTCATCCAGAAGTACGGCCACGACGAGGGCATCAAGTACCTGGTAGACCTCGACAAGAACGTCCAGGTCTACACCAAGTCCGGCTCTGGCCCCTCCAAGAACGTCGGCACCGGCGAGTGCACCATCGGCCTGGGCTTCCTGCACGACGCCGTCTTCCAGATGGTCGACAACGGCTATGGCAACATCGGCATGTCCATCCCCTCGTCCGGCGCGTCCTACGAGGTCGGCGCCACGGCCATCTTCAAGGGCTGCAAGCACCCCAACGCCGCCAAGCTCTGGATCGAGTACGCCCTCTCGCCCGAGTGCGTCGAGCGCGCACAGGAGGTCGGCGCCTACCAGTTCCTGGTCATCGACGACGCCAAGCAGCCCGAGGTCGTCAGCCAGTTCGGCCTCGACCCCGACAACGTCATGAACTACGACTTCGCGGACGCCAAGGCCAACACCGAGCAGTACGTCGACGACATCATGAAGGCGCTCGCAAGCTCCGGCGCCGACACCGGCGACACCAAGCGCTTCCAGACCGAGTAGCGGAGAAGCCCCAACCGCGCCCTGACGCGGCAGCGAGCCGGGTGGGTGGAGATTCCATCCGCCCGGCTCTTCTGCATCGGGGTGCGCGCCGTATTGGCCCACGACCTAGGGAGGGGAGCAATGGCCAAGAATCAGAGCGCCCAGCTTGACCGCAAGAAGCTGATGGCCGACCCGATCATGGTCACCACCATTGCCGTGCTCATAGCGTTCCTGACGCTGTTCATTCTGTATCCGCTGGCCATCCTGATGGTGGACAGCATCGTGGGGGAGAATGGCCCCACGCTCGACGTCTTCAAGCGCGTGCTCTCGATGCCGTCCTTCGACACGGCCATCACCAACACGCTGAGGGTGGGCTTTTTCGTCGGCATCCTGGCGGCCCTCATCGGCCTTCTCTTTGCCTACGTCGAGGAGTACGTGCAGCTCAAGACCAAGTTCGTGAGCGGCCTGTTCAAGGTCGTCTCGATGCTGCCCGTCGTCTCGCCGCCGTTCGTGCTCTCGCTCTCGGTCATCATGCTCTTCGGCAAGGCGGGCATCATCACCCGCTATCTGCTGGGCATCTATGACAACAACGTGTACGGCTTCTGGGGCATCGCCCTGGTGCAGACCCTGACCTTCTTCCCGGTCTGCTACATGATGTTCCGCGGCCTGCTCAAGAACATCGACCCGTCGCTCGAGGAGGCCGCCCGCGACATGGGCGCCTCCCGCTGGAAGGTCTTCACCTCCGTCACGCTGCCCCTGATCCTCCCGGGCCTGGGCAACGCCTTCCTGGTGACCTTCATCGAGTCCATCGCCGACTTTGCCAACCCCATGCTCATCGGCGGCTCCTACGATACGCTGGCGACCTCGATCTACCTGCAGATCACCGGTGCCTACGACAAGCAGGGCGCCGCGGCGATGGCGGTTGTCCTCCTCTTCATCACCCTGGCCATGTTCGTGGTCCAGAAGTACGTGCTCGAGGCCAAGTCCACGGCCACCCTCACGGGCAAGGCGAGCCGCGCGCGCATGCTCATCACCGACAACTCCGTGCGCCTGCCCCTCTCGGCCCTCTGTGGCGCCATCGCGATCTTCGTCATCATGATGTACGTCTGCGTGCCCTTCGGCGCCCTCTTCAAGACCTGGGGCTACGACTTCAGCCTGACCACCAAGTGGTTCCAGCAGGTCTTTACCATGCACCATGGCTTCCAGGCCTTCCGCGACTCCTTCCTGCTGTCGCTGATCGCGAGCCCGATCACCGCGCTCCTCTCTATGATTATCTCGTACCTGGTGGTCAAGAGGAACTTCCGCACCAAGGGCTTCATCGAGGCCGTGTCCATGCTGGCCATGGCCGTCCCGGGCACCGTCCTGGGCGTCGGCTACATCCGCGGCTTCTCGGGCGGCATCTTCCACACCGGCCTCATGCAGGGGCTCTATGGAACGGGCGCCATCCTGATCATCGTCTTCATCGTGCGCTCGCTGCCCACCGGCACGCGCTCGGGCATCTCGGCCCTGAGGCAGATCGACAAGTCGATCGAGGAGTCCGCCTACGACATGGGCGCCAACTCGCTGCAGGTCTTCATGACCGTCACGCTGCCCCTGATCAAGGACTCGTTCCTCTCGGGCCTCGTGACCGCCTTCGTGCGCTCGATCACCGCCATCTCGGCCATCATCCTGCTCGTGACGCCGCAGTTCCTGCTCATCACGGTGCAGATCAACGAGTACGCTGAGAAGGGCGCCTACGGCGTCGCCTGCGCGTTCGCCACGATCCTCATTGCCATCACCTACGGTGCCGTGCTCCTGATGAACGTCGCCATCAAGCACTTCGGCACCAGCGCCAAGATCAAGACCACCGAGGAGGACTAAGCCATGGCCAAGGAGAAGAAGGGCGTGCGCCTGGAGCACATCTCCAAGATCTACCAGGACCCCAAGACCGGCAAGGACTTCTATGCCGTCCATGACGCCAACATCAACATCGAGCCCGGCGAGTTCGTGACGCTGCTGGGACCCTCCGGCTGCGGCAAGACCACCATCCTGCGCATGATCGCCGGATTCGAGAGCCCCAACGAGGGAGAGATCTACCTGGGAGAAGAGGCCATCAACGAGCTCACGCCCAACAAGCGCGACACGGCCATGGTCTTCCAGAGCTACGCGCTGCTCCCGCACTACAACATCTTCGACAACGTGGCCTACGGCCTCAAACTGCGCAAGATGGACAAGGACACCATCCGCGAGAAGGTCACCAACATCCTGGGGCTCGTGGGCCTCGAGGGCATGGAAGACCGCATGACCAACCAGCTCTCGGGCGGCCAGCAGCAGCGCGTCGCCCTGGCCCGCGCGCTGGTCATCGAGCCAGGCGTGCTGCTCTTTGACGAGCCGCTCTCGAACCTCGACGCCAAGCTCCGCGTGGACATGCGCACCGAGATCCGCCGCATCCAGCAGGAGGCAGGCATCACGGCCGTCTACGTCACGCACGACCAGTCCGAGGCCATGGCCCTCTCGGACAAGATCATCGTCATGAAGAAGGGCGTCGTCGACCAGATTGGCGACCCGCACACCGTGTACTACCGCCCGGTGGACGAGTTCGTGGCCGACTTCATCGGCGAGTCCAACTTCCTGCGCGGCAAGCTGGCGTCCATCGACGGCGAGTCCGGCCAGGTCATGGTCGAGGGCCGTGCCATCGAGGTCGCCGAGCGCAACGGCAAGGCCGTGGGTGACGACGTGACGCTGGTGCTGAGGCCGGAGTCCGCCCACGTGGCCGACGAGGGCGCGCTGCCCTGCGAGGTCGTGCTCTCGCGCTTCATGGGGCACTACCAGAACTACCACGTGCGCTGCGGCGAGCACCTGGTCAAGATCACCGAGTTCAACCCCAAGAACAAGAGGATCTACGAGGTGGGCGAGAAGGCCTTCCTCGACTTCCACGCGAGTGATGTCCACGTGCTGTAAGACGAGCTGTGGGGTGTACATTTCAGATTTGAAATGTACACCCTAAGCGATTGAGCTGGGCAAATGGGAGAGACTGTACATTCTGTCGTTGAAATGTACAGTCTCTCTCACCTTTTCAATTCTTCGAGGACCCTGGCGCGAACCGCCTGGAGCGTTGGGTCCTCCAACAACGTGCGGGCTCGCCCGTCTCGCCTTCTCGCCCCTCGTTCGGCGCAGGAGACGAGCTGGCACAAGAGGAGCTCAAGGCCGGCGGGCCCCCTCAGGTCCTCGGCGGTCACGGGAAGGATGGTGAGCCCCTGGCTCGCGAGGTCCCGGTCCCGGCGCCGGTCATCGACGTACCTCTCGCGTATCTGTGCCCTCAGCCGTTGGACCACGCGCTGGCGTTCGGCGTTTCCTGGGTCGCATGCCACGGCTATCGCGGCGGACTCGAGGGACGAGAGCGCAAGGTGGTCGTGGCCGTCGTAGTTGAGGCCCACGCCCGTGCCCTCGAGCAGGATGTCCGGGACGCGCGAGGGCCTGGTCATGGGCGCGCCAGCCTGGAAGACGCGGGCATTGAGCGTGAGTGGCGCCAGGGGGAACCCGCCCTCTTGCGCGGGCAGCAGGAGGAGCGCAGCCAGCATCGCCTCGCGGGGAGACCAGGCGTTGGGGGCGACGAGCGCCGCCACCCTCCTGGCGCGCTCTCTGCCGCGGAGCCACCTTGCGTGCGAGAGGAACCAGAGCATCCTGCCCTGGCTCGTCAGGGGCGGCAGGCCGTAACGAGCGGGGCTGTGCACCGGGTCGAGAGGGTCGCAGGCGAAGCTGCCGCAGAGCTCCATGCCCAGGACGAGGAGCTGCGCGTCCGTCAGGGTCTCTGCCATCTGCGCGAAGGCGAGCTCGGGCGACGAGGCCAGGATGCCTGGGGCGAGCTCGATCGTTGCCGGCCGTGGCGGCATCTCGCTCCAGACATGGCAGGTGACATGCCTTGACCTGATGCGATCGTTCGGCGACCCGACCAGGACGTCCAGGTGGCCTTGGCGATCGAGCAGCGCAGACATTCCCTTACCAAGCGACTCGAGCGCATTGGCTAGCGTCGACTCATACCTGCTGGCAGGTCGCCTTTTTCCAGGGTGGTTGAGAAGGGTGCTAATGCGAAGAGGCTGCTCGGTCCTTCCGCGGCACAGCTCTCCCCGCCGGTGCGCCCTAAGAAGCGCCAAGGCCGTGGTATGCGAGAACGTGATCCTCATGCATCAACGCTAGCCCGCTCCAGACCCGTTTCGGGCGAGAGAAAAAAGTGGGCTTGCACGAGGCTGGCACGAGGCTTGCGGGCAGCTGCGCACGAATAGGCCTTGAGCTGGGAAATGATGACGCGCGGCGCGGGCTGAGGCCTTGAGGAGGGGAGGGGTGTACATTTCAAAATTAGAATGTACACCCCTCGTCCCTGAGCTGCGCAAATGCTGGGGACTGTACATTGCAAAGCTGAAATGTACAGTCCCGCCCGGCCCCTGGTGGCGTCCTGCCCGACCCTAGCGGTGATAGAAGGTGCCTCGCTCGAACTTGGGCTCGCAGCAGACGTTGATGCCCAGCTTGCGGTAGACGCGCTCGTCAGTGGAGCTGATGATCACCGAGAAGTACGCCGTGCAGCCGTGCAGCTGGTTGCTGGCCTCGATCACGCGCTTGGCCTCGGGGTTCGACGCGCTGCTTATGGAGAGGGCGATCAGGGTCTCGTCCGAGTGCAGGCGCGGGTTCTTGCTCTTGAGGTGCGTGGTCTTGAGCCGGCTGATGGGCGCGAGTGCCTCGTCCGAGACCACCCAGTGGTCCTTCTCCACCCCGGCCACGCGCTTGAGGGCGTTGAGCAGGAGCGACGAGGCGGCGCCCAGGAGCTCGGAGGTCTTGCCCGTCACCACGCTGCCGTCGGGCAGCACCATGGCGCCGGCGGGCTTGCCGGTGACCTCCTCCTTGAGCAGCGCGGCGGCGTGGGCGGGGTTGAGGTTCTTGTCCACGCCCACCTCCTTCATGAGGAGGCCGATCTTCCTCAGCTCGGACTCGCCGATGCCGGTGCGGGCGATCTTCTCCGCGCACCAGTAGTGGCGCCGGACGATCTCGTGCAGGGCGGCCTTGCGGCAGGCGTCGTCGTCGCTGATGCAGTAGCCCACCATGTTGACGCCCATGTCGGTGGGGGACTGGTAGGGGCTGTGGCCCGCGATCTTCTCCATCATGGCGCGGAGCACGGGGAAGGTCTCGACGTCGCGGTTGTAGTTGACCGTGACCTCTCCGTGGGCCTCAAGGTGGTAGGGGTCGATGATGTTGTTGTCGTCGAGGTCGGCGGTCGCGGCCTCGTAGGCGACGTTCACGGGGTGCTTGAGGGGCAGGTTCCAGACGGGGAAGGTCTCGAACTTGGCGTAGCCGGCCTCGATGCCGCGCACATGCTCGTTGTAGAGCTGCGAGAGGCAGACGGCCAGCTTGCCCGAGCCGGGGCCCGGTGCCGTGACGACGACGAGCGGCTTGGTGGTCTTGACGTACTCGTTTTTGCCGAAGCCCTCGTCGGACACGATGAGGTCGATGTTGGAGGGGTAGTCGGCGATGGGATAGTGGCGGTAGACCTCGATGCCCATCTGCTCGAGGCGCGCCTGGTAGGCCTCGGCCTTGGGCTGGCCCGAGAAGCGGGTGATCACCACGCCGCCGATGGAGAGCCCCATGCCGCGGAAGACGTCCATCAGGCGCAGGACGTCCTCGTCGTAGGTGATGCCCAGGTCTCCACGGCGCTTGCCCTGCTCGATGTCGATGGCGCTGACGGCGAAGACGACCTCGGCGTCGTCCGCGAGCTGGCGGAGCATGCGCGCCTTGGAGTCGGGCTCGAATCCGGGCAGGACGCGGCTTGCGTGGTAGTCGTCGAAGAGCTTGCCGCCAAACTCGAGGTAGAGCTTGCCGCCAAACTGGTCGATACGCTCACGGATCCGCGCCGCCTGCATCTCGATGTACTTGTCGTTGTCAAAGCCTGCGTGCATCCTGGGTCGCTCCGTTCCTCCTGGTACCCCTCTGGGGCAGTGGCCGACAAGATGGTACGCCAGCATCCGTCGTGCTGTCCCGCCAAGCCCATCAGGCGAGAAATTACACGCAACGATGCTGGGGCGGCCCCTGCCCGCTGCCCTACACTGGGGGACGTGGCCCGTGGCACATGCCCGGCCGCACGCATACGGCGAAAGGGGAAGCACCATGGCACGCATCTTCATCTCTCCGTCCAAGTACGTCCAGGGGCCCGGCGAGCTGTCCCGCCTGGGCGGCTACGTCTCGGCCTTTGGCAAGAAGGCGCTCGTCGTCATCTCTGCCGGTGGCATCAGGCGCTTCGGCGACCTCGTCTCGAAGAGCTTCGCCGACGCCGGCGTCGAGCTCGCGTATGACAGCTTCAACGGCGAGTGCTCCCAGGACGAGATCGACCGCCTGGTCGCCGCGTACCGCGAGACTCAGGCCGACGTCGTGGTGGGCGTGGGCGGAGGCAAGATCTTCGACACCGCCAAGGCCGTGGCCTCGGGGGTAGACGCGCCCGTGGTCATCGTCCCCACCATCGCCGCGACCGACGCCCCCTGCTCGGCGCTCTCGGTCATCTACACCCCCGAGGGGCAGTTCAAGGAGTACCAGTTCTTCAAGGCCAACCCCAACCTGGTGCTCATGGACACCGACGTCATCTCGAAGAGCCCCGTGCGCCTCACGGTGAGCGGCATGGGCGACGCGCTCGCGACCTTCTTCGAGGCCCGCGCCTGCAGGCGCTCCGACGCCACCACCTGCGCCGGCGACAAGGTGACCGCCGCCGCCATGGCGCTCGCCAAGCTCTGCTACGACACCCTGATGACGGATGGCATGAAGGCCAAGCTCGCCCTCGAGGCAGGCGCCTGCACCCAGAGCGTGGAGAACGTGATCGAGGCCAACACCCTGCTCTCGGGCCTGGGCTTCGAGTCCGCTGGCCTGGCGGGTGCGCACGCCATCCACAACGGCCTCACCGCGATGCCCGAGACCCACTCCTGCTACCACGGCGAGAAGGTGGCCTTCGGCACCCTGACCCAGCTCGTGCTCGAGGACGCCGACGAGCTCTACGACGTGCTCGACTTCTGCGTCGAGGTCGGCCTGCCCGTGACCTTCGCGCAGCTGGGCGTGGAGGACGCGAGCTGGGAGCGCGTGCTCGAGGTGGCGAAGCTCGCCTGCGCGGAGAACGACACCCTCCACAACATGCCCTTCGAGGTCACGCCCCAGAAGGTCGCGAACGCCATGCTCGCGGCCGACGCCTACGGCAGGGCGGCCCTGGAGGACTAGCCACGGCCAGGCGAGAGTGGCCGAGGGCCTCGGCTGCCGCCGGCACCTTGGGCGCGGGCGGCGGCCGACCCGTGACGCGGGCCCGTGGCGCACGCTATGACCGTCGGTCGCCACACCTGCGCCCCGCCCCGCCCGCCGGGCGTCGTGGCGTCCGGACGAGCCCCTGCCTCGCGCTCCGCTCGCCGCGCATGCCGCAGGCAGCCCCTCTCGCTTTGTCTCATAATCAGGGCCCAGAGAAGCAATTCGAAAGAGAAACCAGCGCATGACCCCAGCACCAGGCTCCGACCAGCCGCAGATCAGCTACCGCCCCTTCCGCGAGGGCGACTTCGACGACGTGACCGACATCTGCTCGCGCATCTGGTGCTCGAGCGTCGAGGGCGTCTATGACCGCATAGTGTTCGGCCGCGTGATGACGCTCGGCGCCCTCCAGCGCTCCCAGCACGCGCACGTCGCCGTGCGCGGCCAGCGCGTCGTGGGGGCCTGCTTCGGCGGCGTCTCACGGGGCGGCCTGGCCCAGGTCGACCCCGACTGGGGCCAGCGCTTCGCCGACGTCATGGTCAAGGCCCGCAAGCGTGCCAAGCTCGGCGGCATCGAGGTCGAGGACAAGCTCTTCGGCCGCCTGCGTCGCTACACCATGGCGGACGTCTTCATCTCGCGCGAGTACGCGAGCTCCGACGCCGAGGTCAACCTCCTCGTCGTGCGCCCCGACGCCCAGGGCAGGGGCATAGGGAGCCGCCTTCTGGGCGACATGGTGGCACGCTTCGACGAGGGTGGGCAGCGTGGCTGCTTCCTGGTGATGGGCGACGACTGTGACGTCGACTTCATGGAGTCGCGCGGCTTCTCGCTCGTCCAGGAGCGCAGGCGGGCCGCGGACGGTGGCGAGGAATCCGTCTACCTCTACGGCCTGCGCCTGGGGTCGTAGCCCCACCTCGCCTGGGGTCGTAGCCCCACCTCGCCTGGGGCCATAGCCCCAGGCGGGCCGTTTGGCGCCGACGGCCGCCGCCAGGCCCGTCCCATCCCCGCAATCGGGTATCGTCGGACTGTCTGAGCGGTAGCCACCTCCCGCGCGAAAGGAAACGCAATGGGACTCATCGACACCATCAAGCGAAGCCTCTTCTCCTCCGGGGACGAGGCGGGCGCGCCCAAGCCCGCCGTCTTCCACGTGGACGACGACATGGTCTATGCCCCGGTCACGGGCGCCGTCGTGAGCCTGGGCGAGGTCCACGACGAGGCGATCTCGTCGGGCTTCTTCGGCGAGGGCTGCGGCATCCTGCCCTCCGTGGGCATCGTCTACGCTCCGGCCACCGGCCGCATCAGCGTGACGGCCGTCACCAACCACGTCATCGGCATGACCCTGCCCGGCGGCGTCGAGGTCCTCATCCACGTGGGCATCGACACGGTGAGGATGGAGGGCAAGGGCTTCACGCGCTTCGTCGAGGCCAACGACGAGGTGGCTGCGGGCACCCCGCTGATCGTCTTCGACCGCGACAGGATTGCCGCCGCGGGGTACGAGGACGTCGTCACGGTCGCCATCACCAACAGCGACAGCCTGAGGTCGGTCAAGAACGTGTCGAGCAGCGGCACGCTCATCGGGGGCCGTCCCCTCGTGAAGGTCGGAGACCCCCTGCTCCAGGTGGAGCGCTAGGGGCGAGGCAGTCCGCCCCTCTCGCCACGAAAGGGGAGAGGGGCCACCTTGCTTGTCGATGCCTGCCTGGGCTTCGGCTGGGCTATCCTAGGTGCCCGCGGCCGACCCCGGCCGCCCGCGAACGACAAGCAGGGAGAGACCATGCTCAGAGTGACCCACGCCATACTGCACGCCTTCGAGTTCGAGACCGGGAGCAGCTACCTCTCGGAGCGCGAGCTGGACCTCTCGCAGCGCCCGGTGAGGTCCTACGTGCAGCGGCGGCTCAGGAGCGTGTCGTCGAGCCCCGACAACCGGCATGGCAGCTTCAGCGAGCAGAGCGCCTTCGCGCAGACCCTCGACGAGTACCGACGGGGGCAGGTGGGCTTCGTCGAGATATCCGACCAGCTGGGACGGTACCTCTGGGAGGAGCTGAGGCGCTGCGAGGAGCTCGAGGAGTGTGACCTCCTGGTGGCCGACTTCAGCGAGACGCAGGATATGGGCTCCAAGGCGGCGGAGAAGACCCAGGTGGCGCAGGCGTTCGAGGACGCGGCCACCAGCCTGGACGAGGACGAGGCGCCGGACCTGAGCCGGCGCTGCTTCGCCGCGGTGCTCCTTCCCCGCAAGCAGGCCTTCGTGCACGACCTGGGCAACGACGCGTCCGGCATGGCCGCCAACGAGATACTGCGCCAGGACTCCACCCTGCCCAACCCCACCGCCAAGGTGGACTCCTACCTCCTGGTGGACCTCCAGGACCTGAGCATCGACTTCAGGGACAAGCCGCGCACCCAGGGTAGCCAGGAGCGCCTGATCATTCCCGACGGCCTCCTGCAGTGCAGCGCCGAGGCCTCGAGCCGCGAGGCGATGGAGGCCGTCGAGCGCATCGTGGAGGACGTGGCGGAGGAGTGCGGCATCAGCCCCGTCGAGGCCGTGGCCCAGGCCAAGGCCTACGTGGCGAGCAGCGCCGAGCGCGAGGAGGCGTTCTCTCCCGAGGAGGTGGGCCGCGAGGTCTTCGAGGGCAGGCCCGACGTCCAGGAGCGCTACGAGCAGGCGGCCCGCGAGGAGCGCCTGCCCGAGGAGGTCAGCGTGCGCTGCGGCGTGGCCAACCGCATGGCGAAGAGCCACAAGATACGCACCGACACGGGAATCGAGATCAGCTTCCCCTCCGAGTACGCCTCGAACGACGACTACATCGAGTTCTCGCGCGACGCCGAGGGGCGCGTGTCCATCCTCATCAAGAACGTGGGGAGCATCCAGAACAAGTAGGGAGGCGGCACCCGCACCCGCCTCGGCCCTCGTCCGGGACGAGGCGAGGGGCACCGCGCCCTCGGAGGCTCCCGGCCTCCCGCGCCGGCCCTAGCGCCGCACGAAGACGAGCGTCCCCTCGTCGCAGAGAGCCCCGTCGAGCCGGTAGCCGCGCTCGCGGAAGCCGCGCAGGCCATCCACGTCCTCGACGCCGCGCTCCGCGGCCCAGCGCACGAGGCTGCCACGCGCCGCCTTGGCCTCGGTCGCCTGCTGGACCAGCTTACCGTCCCGCCCGCGCGGCACGAGGAAGGAACAGGTCAGCTGCCTGGGGCCTCTTGGCCGGAGCCAGGGGAGCACGGCACGGGCGTACTCCTGCGACGCGAGGTTGACCACCACGTCCGCTCCCGGGCCTTCCGCGAGCGCGTCTGCGATGCGCGAGCCCCAGAAGCCATAGAGGTCGTCCGCGCCGTCGACGGCGAGCCGCGCCTGCATCTCGAGCCGGTGGGGGCAGATGCCGTCGAAGGGCCTGAGCAGCCCGTACAGCCCCGACACGATGCGCAGGTGGCGGGCCAGCCACTCCAGCTCGCGCGCCTCCATGACCTGCGGGGACAGGTGCTGGTACTGGATTCCCACGTAGGACATGACAGCGGGGGAGAGGGACGTCGTGGGGGCCAGCAGGTCCTTCGGGAGGGTGCGGAGCTGCTCCCAACAGGAGGCGGCGAGCCCCTCCGAGCAGCGCCATACCTCGCGCGCGCCCTCGGGCCCGAGGGCGCGCAGGGCGTGTGCGAGCTCGTGGGCGTCGTCCAAGAAGCGCGGTGTCGCGTCGGCGGGGGGCTCGCCCTCCTGGCGGACCATCCTCTTGGCGGGCGAGACGATCATGAGCATGGGAACGTGGCCTTCCTGCGTGCTGGCATCGGGGAGTGCCCTGACCGGGCAAACTCAGCTGACATTCTAGGCAAGGACGAGGGAGTGGCGGCCCGGTGAAGGGACAATGGCGGCGTCGCGAGCCACACGCAAGATACGGTTTGGAGGAGACATGCCACCCCTGCCTGCCCTCGCTGGCCTCGCGCTCGTCCTCGTCGTGGCCTCGGTCGTCGACCTCAGGGAGCGCAGGATCCCCAACGGGTGCGTCGTCGCCGTCCTTGTGCTGGGGATGGCGCGCGTCGTCTGGGCGCACGACCCCTCCCGCGGGCCGGTCGCGCTCGCGCTCGAGCTCGCGGGCGCCCTCGTGCCGGGCCTTGCCGTGGGCGCCTTTCTCCTCGCCTTCTCCCTCGCGACCGCGCGGTTGCTGCATGCGCCCGGCATGGGCGGGGGAGACCTGAAGCTCCTCGCCGCCCTCTCCTGCCACCTGGGGCTCGAGGGGGGCCTCGTCCTGGTCGCCCTCTCCTGCTTCCTGGCCCTGCCTCCCGCGCTCGTCTCGCACCTCGTGCGCGCGGGTCGCGGTGGACCTGGCAGCTCCCTCCTCCGGCAGGACTTCGCCTGGGCGCCGGTCATCTCCGTGGCCGCCCTCCTGCTGGTCGCCCTTCGCTAGGGGGCGCCAAAAGGGGCTGCCTGACACGGCAGGGGCCCGCGACGCTCGCCCCATTGCCTCTGCGAGGCACCCAGATGATCCGCGCTCATGCGCCCATTAGGAAGCGTCATGCCCTCCTCGCGCGCTCCTGCCGTTCGCGCCGCCAGAGCATCCGCCCGCATTTCGGGCGGGGTCGGCCCCGGACCCCACTTACTAACTTTTCCTATGTGAGAAGGCTATGTGAGAAGGCGCACCCCGTCGGGGGATGCGAACCGATTCCGACGCGGGCACGCCCCGCGCAAGAGGGGGAGGGACGCATGTCTGACAAGGCTGGGCAGCCCGTCGCCTCCGGTGGCATGAAGAAGGAGCTCACGCTCTTCAACTTCTTCACCATCGGCTTCGGAGCGATCATCGGCACGGGCTGGGTTCTGCTGGTGGGCGACTGGATGGTCCTGGGCGGAGGCCCCGTGCCCGCCATGATCGCCTTCGCCCTGGGCGCCGTCTTCCTCGTTCCCATAGGCATGTGCTTCGGCGAGCTCACCGCCGCCATCCCCATCTCGGGCGGGATCATCGAGTACGTCGACCGCACCTTCGGGCGCAAGCTCGGCTTCCTCACCGGCTGGATGCTGCTCCTGGGCAACGCCCCGCTCTGTCCCTGGGAGGCCATCGCCATCTCGACCTTGCTCACCGACCGCTTCGCCGAGTTTCCCACCCTCGCATGGCTGCGCTCCGTGCGCCTCTACACCATCCTCGGCGCCGACGTCTACCTCTGGCCCACGGTCATCGCCCTGTGCTTCGCCGTCCTGGTGATCTACCTCAACTTCAAGGGTGCCGGCGCCGCGGCCAAGCTCTCGTCCTTCCTCACCAAGGCGCTCCTCGCCGGCATGGTCCTCGCCATGGCCATCTCCATCGCCACGGGATCCCCCTCCAACGCGCTGCCCGTCTTCTCCCAGGTGAGCGAGGCGGCGGGCGGTAGGTCGACCGGTGCCACGAGCCTTCTGGGCGGCGTGGTCGCGGTCCTGGTCATGACCCCCTTCTTCTATGCCGGCTTCGACACCATCCCGCAGCAGGCCGAGGAGGCCTCCGCCAACCTCGACTGGAAGAAGTTCGGCCTGGTCCCGGCCATCGCCCTTTTGGCCTCCGGGGTCTTCTACCTGGTCTGCATCTACTCCTTCGGCTCCATCATCGACTGGCATGAGTTCGTGCGCGCCTCCGTGCCCGCCCTGGCAGTGCTCGAGCGCATCAACCTCTTCTTCTATGTCGCGATGCTGGTCATCGCGACCCTAGGCCCCCTGGGTCCCATGAACTCCTTCTTCGGCGCCTCGACCCGCCTCATGCTCGCCATGGGACGCAAGGAGATGCTCCCCGCGTCCTTCGCCCAGATCGACCCTGCGTCCGGCGCTCCCAAGAAGGCCAACGTCGTGCTGGCCGTCCTGACGCTCGTCGGGCCCTTCCTGGGCCGCAACATGCTCGTCCCCCTCACCAACGTGGCCTCCCTGGGCTTCATCTTCGCCTGCACCATGGCCGGCTTCGCCTGCCTGCGCCTGCGCAGGACCGAGCCCGAGCTCAAGCGTCCCTACAAGGTGAACGGCGGCAGGTTTGGCATCTGCTGCGCCATAGTGGCCGGGCTCCTGATCATCGCCCTCATGGTGGTCCCCGCGAGCCCCGCCGCCCTCAACGGCGTGGAGTGGGCCATCACCATCGCCTGGGTGGTCCTAGGCTTCGCCCTGCTCCTGGCCTTCGGCAGAAGGGGAGAGGGGCGTGCGTCCGCGGGCGTGGCCCAAGGGCGCCAGTAAGGCAACCATCGCCCGGGATTCGCCGCGCGCATGCCGGGCGGTCTCACGCAAGGCAGGAAGTCAAGCTAGGAAAGTGGAGGCAGGATCATGGGCAAGTACGCATTCGTGGGCGGCAAGCTCGTAGACGGAACCGGCGCGGCCGCAGTCGGGGACAGCCTCGTCCTGGTGGACGGCAAGACCATCGCCTATGCCGGCACGGCGACCGAGGTGCCCGAGGGATACAAGGTCATCGACGCGGCCGGTCACACCCTCATGCCGGGCATCGTGGACACGCACATCCACTTCTCGGGCAACCTGACCGACAACGACAACGACTGGGTCATCGAGACCGTGGCGCAGAAGCAGGCCTGCGCCGTCAAGCAGGCCTACGACGCCGTGACCCACGGCCTCACCACCTGCTGCGAGATCGGTCGCAACGGCATAGCCATCCGCGACCTGGTCAACATGGGCGTCATGAAGGGGCCGCGCATCTTCGCCACCGGCCTGGGCTTCTGCCGCACCGCGGGCCACGGCGATTCCCACCACCTGCCCTTCGAGATGTCCAAGAACGGGCACCCCTGGGGCGATCAGGTGGACGGTCCCTGGGAGCTGCGTCACGCCATCCGCATGCGCCTGCGCGAGAACCCCGACGCCATCAAGATCTGGGCGACCGGCGGCGGCATCTGGCGCTGGGACTCCGGCCGTGCCCAGCTCATGAGCACGGAAGAGATCAAGGCCGTCTGCGACGAGGCCGCGATGGTGGGCATCCCCGTCTGGTCGCACTCCTACAACAGCATCTCGGCCGCGTACGACTCCGTCCGCTTCGGCTGCGAGCAGCTGATCCATGGCTTCGAACTGGATGACGTGACCATGAGCCTCATGGCCGAGCAGGGCACCTTCTTCACGCCCACCGTGGGCTTCCTGCCCAGCTGGTACGGCACCTACCCGCCCGAGTGGACGCCCGAGCTGGACAAGTTCCCCGGCAAGGACAACGCCGAGAAGGGCATCGCGCGCACCTGGGCCAACCTCAAGCGCGCCTACGAGCTGGGCGTCACCCTCACCGTGGGCTCCGACTCCTTCAGCTTCAGCACGCCCTACGGCTACACCACCATCGACGAGATGTACGCCTGGGTCGACCACTGCGAGATTCCGGCCATGGACACCATCACGGCCGCCACGCTCAACGGCGCCAAGATGGTCCACAAGGAGGACGAGTTCGGTTCCATCGAGAAGGGCAAGCTCGCCGACCTCCTCATGGTCAGGGGTGACGTCCTGGCCGACATCCACGACCTCACGCCCGACAACATGGACGTGATCATGAAGGAGGGCGACATCATCATCAAGGACGCCCTGTAGCCCTGCCACCGACCCCCCGAGGCGCCCCGCTCCCACTCCCTGGGCGGGGCGCCCACCCCCCCGCCCTCTCTCGGCCCGTCCTGCGCTGCGGGCCGCGGGGTCCCTTGCCCGGGAGGCGGTCCCAGCCCGTGCCGGGACCGCCTCCCCCGCCCTCGTCCCCGTCCGGTGGATGGGGGCTTCTCTTCGCCGCGTCCGCGTCCTAGACTCGGGGCGTTCTGGGGAGGGGACATGAGCGCCAACATCAACAAGTACCGCGCCTTCCTCGAGGCGGCGCGCAGGGGGAGCTTCACCAAGGCGGCGGGCGCCCTCGGCTACTCGCAGTCGGGCGTGAGCCACATGATCTCTGACCTCGAGCGGCTCTGGGGCGTGAGGCTCTTCGGGCGTGGTGGCGGCCCCGTGGTGCTCACGCGCAGGGGAGAGGAGCTCCTCCCCCTGGTCGAGGAGCTCTGCCGCAGCTACGACCGCCTCCAGCTGAAGCTCGACGAGGCGGACGAGGACCTGCCCTCCGTGAGGGTCGCCGCGACCTCGAGCATCGCCGCCTACCGGCTGCCCCGCCCGCTCGGGCTCTTCGTGGCCGAGAACCCGCGAATCCGGGTGGACCTCCTTTTGGGAACCTACGCCGAGGTCGAGCGGCTCATCCTGGAGGACGAGGTCGACCTGGGTTTCCTTCCCAACGTGGCGGGAAGGGAGGACCTGCTGGCACGGCCCTTCGACAGGGACGAGATCGTGGCCGTGCTCCCCGAACGCCACCGTCTTGCGTCGCGGGCGCGCGTGGACATCGAGGAGCTAGCGGACGAGGAGTTCGTGGCGGACGCCGAGACGGCGCCCCTGCTCCAGGCCGACCTGCGCCACCTCAGGGTGCGCTTCGAGACGGCGGACGTCACGGCCATCATCTCTATGGTCGAGAGCGGGCTGGGCGTGTCGCTCCTGCCCTCGCTCGCGCTCGAGCGCTGCCCCTTCGACGTGATCGTGCGGCACCTCGACAATCCCGCCTTCCGCACGACCTACGTCGCCTGCAGGCGTGACGCGCCGCTCTCTCCCCCTGCCGCCGCGCTCTTTGCCCTGCTCGACTCGAGTGCCTGTTAGGAGGCCTGCCGCGCCTAGGCCAGCACGATGCCCATCAGCCAGCCCCAGCGCGGGGTGACGGTGCCTCCGTAGTAGCTGATCCATTCGCTGAGGCTGCCCGTGCGCACGTAGCCCACGTTGTCCATGATGGTGCCATTGCCCACGTAGATGCCGATGTGGCCGTAGATGCGTCCCGCGCTCGTGTGCGGGTGGCTCGACACGGCGACTATCATGCCGGGCTTGAGTTGGCCCAGGTTGGAGCTCGTGCACCAGGCGTTGTACATGTCGTTGGCGTTGCCGCCGGCATAGGCGTAGCCGGCGTTGCTGAAGACCTGGCTGACCCACATGGCGCAGAGGCCGGCACCCGGCGAGGGGGTCGACTGGCAGGCGGCGAGGACGCGGGCCTGCGAGCCGGTGGTCGCGCCGTCCGCCCCCAGGCTCCCGGAGACGTTGGACGAGGCGCCCCCGCCCGCGGAGGACGAGGCCGCAGCGGCAGCCGCCTTGCGGGCCGCCTCGGCGGCGGCCTCCTGGCGTGCCTTCTCCTCGGCCATCTCCTGGATCTCGGCGTCGCGCTTGGCGATGAGGTCCTTCACGTCCTGGTCGAGCCCCGCGAGGACGCCCTGGACCTCCTCCTGCTTGGACTGCATCTGCGCGAGCTGCTGCCTCTGGGTCTCGTTCAGGGCCTCGAGCTCGGCCCTCTGGCCCTCGAGCTCGGCCTTCTGCTGGTCGAGGGCTGCCTTGGCGTCCTTGACCTCCTGGATCATGCGCTCGTCGGCCTCGGTGATCTTGCCCATGTAGTAGAGGTTCGAGGTGAGCTCGCCGAAGGAGGCGGAGTTCATGATGATGCTCAGGAAGTCGGTGTTGCCCGACTTGTAGGCGCTGTTGATTCTCTCGCCCAGGCGCTCCTTCTTCTTGTCTAGGTCGGCCTGGGTCTTGTCGATCTGCTCCTGGGTCTTGTCGATCTGGTCGTTGACGCCCTCGATCTGGTCGAGGGTCTTGGACTGCTCGCGCGAGAGTGCCTCGTACTCGGAGGCGATCTGGTCGAGCTGCGCCTGCACCTGGTCGTACCTCTCCTGCGCGGCGCTGAGGTCCTGCTTGGTCTGCTCGAGGTCGCTCGCCGTGTCGGCGAAGGCGCTCGTCACGTTGAGGAGGCCGGCCACGGTGGCGCTCGCTCCCGCGCCGAGGAGGAGCTTGAGGGCGCTCCGGCGCGTCATGTCGTTGAGTCCCACGTTGTCCCCTTGTTCGTTTGGGCTGCGTTTGGCAGATCGGCGTGTGCTGACATGAAAGGATACTACCCAGACGCAGGCGAGCGCCCTCATCTGCGTAAGCTCCACATGCCTTGGGGCGGGGGCGGCTCCCGTGTCCTCGCGCCCTGGGGGCAGGGGGACGCGGAGACTGGGCTAACATGGAAGGCACCATATCGGCAGAGGGAGGCAAGGCATGGGGAACGCGCTGGACATCGACCGCAAGACGACGGCACTGCTCGTGATCGACGTGCTCGAGGCGGTGGGCGAGGACGCGGTGTACGCGCCCTCGCCGGAGGAGGGGGCCATGGTCGCCAACTGCGCGCGCGTGGTGGACGCGGCGCGCGCGGCGGGGCTCCCCGTCGTGTTCTGCGACGACGAGCACCTCGAGGGCGTGGACCGCGAGCTCGAGCTCTGGGGGCCGCACGGCATCAAGGGGAGGACGGCGCCCGCGGCGGCGCTCGGGGCGGGCTCGGGGGAGCGTGACTTCATGGTGCCCAAGCGCCGCTACAGCGGCTTCTTCCAGACCGACCTCGACCTGCTCCTAAGGGAGCTTGGGGTGAGGACGGTCGTGGCCGTGGGCTGCGACACCAACGTCTGCGTGCTCCACACCCTCGCGGACGCCTACTTCAGGGGCTACGACAGCGTGCTGGTCGAGGATGCCACGAGGACCTTCCTCTGCGGCAGCCAGGAGGGCGCCGTCGAGCACTGCCGGAAGTGCTTCGGCTCCGTGGTCGCGAGCACCGACGAGTTGGTGGCGGCGCTGGCCTAGCGGGTCCGCGTCGCTCTCGTTGCCGTCCGGCTATACGCCAGGCGAGAGGTGACGCCGCCGTACCGTGAGTCCGCCCGGAGCGGCGGCGTCACTCGCCGTGGCGCTAGGCCAGGAGCAGTGCCGCGAGGAGGGCGGCCTGTCCCAGGGAGTTGGTCGCCTGCTCGACCTAGTTGGAGCGGGCGTCCAGCTGGTCGCGGTGCCGCGCGAAGCGGACCATGGCCAGCATGCAGGCGAGCTAGAGGGCGAGGAGCGGGCAGGAGGGGAGGCTCAGGAGCCTGCCTGCGACCAGGGCGAGCACGGCCGTCTTGGTCGCGATCCCCGCCGCCATGAGGGCGAAGCCCAGGGGCATGAGGTAGCGGAGCTGTCGGCTGAGGAGGGGATGGTCGCCCCTGCCCAGGGCGAGGAGGAGCTTCCAGCACACCTTGCCGAGGCCCGCCGCGAAGGCCAGGACGGCTCCTGCCACGAAGGCCGGGCTCCCCAGCCTGCCGCCCAGGACGAGGGTGGAGAGGCAGAAGAGCGCCACCGGCACGCCGTCGAAGAGGGCGAGCCCCAAGGTGAAGCCCTCGGGCGGAATGGGGCCCTGACCCTCGGCGTCCCCGGACCGTTCCCTCGTGTTCGTCGCCCCCGCATGCATGTCAGCCCACGCCCCTCTCGCCTCGCGGCCCGTGTCCTCTAGCGGTCGCTCCGGGCGAAGCCGTTCCTCATGTCGAGGGAGGCTTGGAGGAGGACCTTGGAGAGGAGCTCGCCGGTCTTGTCGCGGAGCATCCTCGCGATGCGCCCGTTGGCCTCCTCCAGCTCGTCGCAGGCATCCTCGCGGCTCGAGCCCTGCGCGAGGAGAGACGCGTCCGTGCGGGCCAGCTCCTCGTGGCCGCGCGCCGCCACCGCCTCCTGGTAGCTCTCGACGGCCGCCGCCGTCGCGTTGAAGTGGGCGTCCGCCAGTGCCGCCACCAGGCGGTTCGACCAGTAGAAGCTCTGGGTCGTGACCTCGTCGGTGGTGTTGGAGAGGTACTCGGGCATGGAGCGCACGTTCGCGTAGAGCGGCACGAGCGCGTTGAAGGCGTTGCAGCCGAAGGCCGTCCACTGGACGGCGCGGCAGCCCTCGGGCGCGTAGGGCCTGAGCTGCAGTGCCGCAAGCTCGCCGTTGCGGTTGATGCCGACGGGGCGGTACCTGCCGCGCTGGACGTCGTCGCCGCGTCCGTAGGGGTCGAAGGGCGTCCCCTGGTAGTGGAGCGAGAGCGCGTCCTTCACGTCCTCGACGGTGAGCCTGCGCTCGGGCACGCGACTCCAGGGGAGGGAGTCCGACTCGGGGGAGAGGTCGCCCGAGCCGTCGTCCCAGTTGCCGGTGTGGGGGTTGAGCAGGCGCTGCATGGACCAGGCCCGCGGCGTGTTGTAGACGTGGTCGGCGTCGGAGTGGCTGCCGAAGGCCTCGCGGGGGTTGAATGCGTCGCCGGGCTCCAGGCTCAGGTCGAGGTGGTTCTTGGCCATGAACTCGCGCAGGTCGGCCGAGCAGAGGTGCTCCCTCTGCGCCCCGAAGGCGTCGGAGAGGTCGAAGGAGTCGATGCCCAGCTGGTTGGGCATGGTCACGTAGCAGTCGTCAGGGACGCGGCGGGCGATCCAGTGGTGGCCGCCCACGGTCTCGAGCCACCAGACCTCGTCCAGGTCCGAGAAGGCGACGCCGTTGGGCTCGTAGGTGCCAAACTCCTCGAGCAGGGAGCCCAGGCGCAGCACGCCCTCGCGGGCGGTCCTCACGTAGGGCAGGACGATGGTGACCATGTCCTCCTCGCCGATACCCCCGGGGACCTCGGGCACGTAGCCCTCCTCGCCGGGCGTGCCCTTGGCGGGGACGAGCTCCACGTAGGGGTCCGCGCCCAGCACGCGGGGATTGGTGGTGAGGGTCTCGGTCGCGCTCATGGCGACGTCGGACTCGTTGACGCCGGCCTCCGCCCAGATGCCGTCCCTGTTGACGGCGTCGGGCACGGAGCTGTAGCGCTGGGGGTCGTCGGGGAGCTCGATCTGGACGTGGCTCACGACCGAGCGGTAGTGGCGGGGCTGGTCCTGGGGGAGGACGACCTCCATGCGCTTGGGAGTGAAGACGCCAGAGGGGGAGTCCTCGTTGCGCGCGATGATGGTGGAGCCGTCGTAGCTGGCCTTCTTGCCGACCAGTAGGGTGGTGCAGGGCATGGGTACCTCCGCTTCTCGTCTCGTGTGCCCTCTCATGATAGGTCCGTGGGAAGTCGTCGCGCGGCAGGGAGCCGCATCGGGTCCGCCGGGGCTTCTGCTAGTCTGTCTTGGCGAATCCCGTGGAGAGAGGGCCCCATGAAGACGCTTCGCGACATCCTGCGACTCCTGTGCGCCAACTGGCGCACCTTGGCCCTCTTCGAGCTCTTGTTCAGGGCCGGCACGGCGCTGGGGCTGGCGCCGCTCCTCCGCCTGCTGCTCGACGCCGCCATGGCCGCCCAGGGCTATGCGTACCTGACCTGGGAGAACGTGGGATCCTTCCTGCTGCGTCCGCTCAGCGTGGCCCTGGTCGTCGTCGTGGGGGCGCTGCTCATGCTCCTCTCGGTGTTCGAGCTCGCAGGTGTCCTCGTCACCCTCGAGCGTGGGAGCAGGGGAGAGGCGATGGGCCTCCGGGAGCTGCTGCCCCTGGCCGCGCGGCATTCCCTGCGGGCCCTCGCCCCGCGCAACCTCGGCCTCGCCGCCTACGTCCTGGTGCTCGTCCCCCTCGTGAACCTGGGGGTCTCGACCGGCGTGGTGCGCTCGCTCGCCGTGCCTGAGTTCGTGGAGGAGTTCATCTACCAGAGCGGCGCGCTCACGGTCGCCCACGCGCTCGCGCTCGTCCTCGTCGTGGTCCTGCTCGTGCGCTGGTCCTACGCGCTCAACGCCTTCGTGTGGGAGGGGCTCGACTTTCGCCAGAGCCTCGCCCGCTCGGTCGAGCTGGGCCGGCGTCGGCGCCTGCGCGACCTCCTCTGGCTCGTGGGCATCCAGGCGCTGGCCGCGCTTGTCGCCGGTCTCGTGCTGCTCGCAGGTGGTGGCGCGGCGGGCGTCCTGGCACAGGCGCTCTCCGAGCGGCCCGTCGCCGCGGCCGTCGCCTCGTCCCTCGTGCTGGCGCCTCTCGCCTTCTTCGCGGTGGTGTGCCTGGCGCTCTCTCCCGCCCTGGGATACGCGAGCGTGAGCGCGCTCTACCTGGCGCGAGAGGGGCGCCATGCCGTGGCGCGGACGCAACGTGCGTGGGACAGGGAAAGGGTCGCCCTGGTGGCGGGGCTGGCAGGCCTGGGCGTCTGTGCGTGCGCGGCCCTGCTCCTCGCCTTCGGACCGGCGCTGCTCGAGCCCTTCGGCCAGGGGGGAGCCGCCGTGCAGCTGACCGCCCACCGCGGTGCGTGCCTGGAGGCCCCCGAGAACACCATGGCCGCCTTCCGCCAGGCCCAGGAGCAAGGCGCGGACTGGGTCGAGCTCGACCTGCAGCAGAGCGCGGACGGGGGCATCTTCGTGAGCCATGACGCGCGGCTCAAGCGCGTCTCGGGCGTGGACAAGGCCGCCTGGGAGCTCACGCTGGAAGAGGTTCGCGCGCTCGACGCGGGCTCGCACTTCTCGCCCGAGTTCGCCGAGGAGCGCTACCCCACCCTGGGGGAGGTCCTCGCCTGGGCCAAGGAGACCGGCATGAGGCTGAACATCGAGCTCAAGCCCACAGGCCACGAGCGCGACCTCGAGGGTGAGGTCGCGCGCCAGGTGAGGGAGGCGGGCATGGGCTCCCAGTGCGTCTTCACCTCGATGAGCTACGACTGCCTGCTGCGCCTGCGCGAGGCGGCGCCCGAGGTCAGGCGCGCCTACGTGATGACCCTGGCGTACGGCGACCTCTGCCAGCTGGACGCGGCGGACCTGTTCTCGGTGGAGGAGACGAGCTGCACGGCGCAGCTCGTGGGCTACCTGCACACGCAGGGTCGCGAGGTCCTGGCCTGGACGGTCAACGACGAGCCCAACGTGCTGCGCGTCGTGGAGAATGGCGTGGACGGCGTGATAACCGACGACGTGCCGCGAGTTCGGGAGGCGCTCCAGGACCGAGACGGGCGGACACCGGTGGGAATCGCCCTGGACTGGCTGGCGGGACTCCTGGCCTAGTCGTGCGGGCCGCCTCGGCCGGGCGTGAGGCAGGCGTATGTGTCGCGTGCGAGAACGCCGTCGTGCCGCCCGCGCATGTGACGTCGGGCATGCCATAATTCCCAGAGCCCGCGGCCCCCGTGCCGTCGGGTCCTGGGCCCGGGCACGCGCTCCGGGCCATTGCGCCAAGACGAGCGTCCGGAGGTCCGCAGCATGCCCATGAACTTCAAGCGTCGCCTTCCCATCCCCAAGGAGATCCGCGACGAGATGCCCCTCAGCGCCGAGGAGGTCGCCCGCAAGCGGGCCTTCGACGCGGAGGTGGCCGACGTCGTCTGCGGCAGGAGCGACCGGCGCCTCCTCATCATGGGGCCCTGCTCCGCGGACCGCGAGGACTCGGTGCTCGAGTACATGTCCCGCCTCTCTCGCCTGGCCGACGAGGTAAGCGACAAGGTCCTGGTGATCCCGCGGGTCTACACCAACAAGCCCCGCACGCGCGGGACGGGCTACAAGGGCCTGCTCCACAACCCCGACCCCGAGGGAGGCTCGGACCTCCTCGGGGGCATCCGCGCCATCCGCCGCATGCACCTGCGCGTGGTGCGCGAGTGCGGCATGTTCACTGCCGACGAGATGTTGTACCCGGACAACTACCAGTACCTCGTGGACCTGCTGAGCTACGTCGCGGTGGGGGCCCGCTCGGTCGAGAACCAGGAGCACCGGCTGGTCGCGGGTGGCATCGCCGCTCCCGTGGGCATGAAGAACCCCACGGGCGGCTCTACAGACGTGATGCTCAACTCCATCTATGCCGCCCAGGCACCGCAGACCTTCATCTACCGCAACTGGGAGGTCCAGACTACGGGCAACCCCCTGGCGCACGCGCTGCTTCGCGGCTACCAGGGCCTCGGCGGCATCAATTATCCCAACTACCACTACGAGTACCTCGAGCGGCTGGCCCAGAAGTACCAGGGTGAGAGATACCAGAACCCCGCCGTGGTCATCGACTGCAACCACGACAACTCGGGTAAGCGGCCCCTCGAGCAGGCGCGCATCGTGGACGAGGTGCTGGACAGCGTGAGCCGGAGCGCCGACGTCGCGGGGCTCTTCCGGGGCTTCATGGTGGAGTCCTACCTGGTGGACGGCAGCCAGCCTGTGGGCGGGGGAGTGTTCGGCCAGTCCATCACGGACGCCTGCCTGGGGTGGGACGCGAGCGAGCGCCTGGTGCGCGACATGGCGGAGCGGCTGTAGGGCAGGCCGGAGCTTGCTCCCCGTCCGGGTCCGGGCGGGCAGCCTGCGCCGACGCGACGCGGCCACGCGAGAGAAGCACCCACGCGAGAGAAGAAAGGCGCCCCGTGGCCGCTGGGAGCCACGGGGCGCCTGTGCTTCGTGTCGCTCTCTGCCTGGATTAGCCCCCTGGCCTAGCCTACCACGCGGTAGCCCACCGTGCCGACGCCGTCGAAGCCCAGGGCGTGGGCCACGGCGGGCTGGAGGTCGATCTCCCGGCCGGCGATGAAGGGGCCGCGGTCGTTGACCACGGCGGTCACGGTGTTGCCGCCGTAGGTGATCTCGACCACGGTGCCCAGGGGCATGCTCTTCATGGCGACGCCCATGGAGGTGGGGGTCACGACGTCACCGGAGGCCGTGGCGCTGTACATGAGCCCGTCGCCCTCGCCGTAGGTGGAGGCTCCCACGTAGTTGTAGCTGGGCTTGGCGGGCTGGGCTGGCGTCGCCTCCCGCTGGGGCTCCTCGGCCTTGGCGGTGGGGGTCGTCTCGTCCTGGCCCTGCCCGCCCTTGGGGGCGGAGGCATCGGCCGCGTCGGCACCCTGCTTGGCCGTGGCAGCCTCGATGGCCTGGTTGGTCGACTGGTCCGGCGTGCCTGCGGCGAGCTGCTGCTCGTAGGCCGCCTGCTGGGCGGCAGCGTTGGCGGTGGCGGCCTGGATGGCGGCCTGCTTCGCCGCCTCCGCCTGCTCGTAGGCGCTCTGCGCCTCGCTCGCCTGGGCGTCGGCCGCGGCCTTGGCGGACTCCAGCGCCTGGCTGGTCTGGTCCAGGTCACGCTCCATCTGGGTGAGCTGGACCATCTCGTTGAGCTTGCTGGTGGTTATGGCGGAGAGGTACTGGGCCTGCGAGAGGAACTGGTTGAAGTCCTCGGCCGAGAGGAGCATGGAGACCAGGTTCGCCTGGTCCTGCTGGAGGATGTAGTGCGCCTTGATCGCGGAGGCGGCCCGCTCGCGCTGGGCGGGCAGCTCGGCCTCGAGCTGGGCCTTGTGCGCGGCGTTGTCCTCGATCTGGTCCTGGATCTGCGCGACCTTCTCCGTTGCCGCCTGGTAGTTGTCGGCGGCCTGGATGGCGGCCTGCTCGAGGGACTCGAGGCTTTCCGCCGCCAGGGCGACGCGCGGGCTCACCAGGCAGAGAAGGCCGACGAGTGCGGCCGTCCCGGCTGCGCGAGCGACTCTACCACTGTTGGGATTTAGGTCAAACATGGTCCTCCTCGGGCGAGGGTGGCATGCCACGGCCAGAGAAACCGCAGCTAGAAGGCCTGCCTGGCCCTCGTGAGCGAATGGGCATCTTTGATATGTTAGGGCCTTGCCGTCCCCTCGGCAGAAAAAACATGAACCTGCGCTTGAGGGTTTGGGGCTTAGGGGTCGGGGCTAGGGGCGGCGCGGGGCGATTCGGGGTGGTGCGCCGCGTTGGGGCAGCGTGGCGGCCCGCGTGCCTGGGGTGGTGTGCCTTCGCTCGTCGTCAGGCGGGCCCTCGCGCGGCGACGTGGGGTCTCGTGCGGCGGCCTCGGCTCTCGCGCAGCGGCCTGGAGTCTCGCGCAGCGCCAAATGGGCTCTCGCGCGGCGGTTTGGGCGCTCTCCCAAGAGTTGTATGCTGATTCCGCATACAACTCTCAAATGCTATAAAGCTCCTACCTGCGGAGACGCAAACAGCTGAAAGAACTAATCAAAGCTCAAATCGAAAAACCGCATACAATTTTTTGAACTTATCGCCTGGAGATTGACGTTTGACGCTAGGCGTCCGGAGACTCCCGTCCATCGTCCGGAGGCTCCCGCCTGCCGTCCGGGGTCCGTCCCGTCTCTCCGTCCGCCGCTCGCTACCCGCCGCTCGTCGCCTGCCCGGGCAGCGAACTGCGGCGCCCTAGTCGACCATCGCGATCCGGACGATCCGGGGCTGGTCCGCCGCGGCGACGCTGCCGTTGGAGTCCTGGACGGGCGTCTGCTGGGTGATGGCGTCCACCACGTCCATGCCGTCCGTCACCTTGCCGAAGGCGGCGTACTGCCCGTCGAGCGAGCTCGAGTCCCCGTGCATGATGAAGAACTGCGAGCTGGCGGAGTCGTAGTCGCTGCTGCGCGCCATGCTGATGACGCCGCGCTTGTGCATGATGGGGTTCACCACGCCGTTTGCGCTGAACTCTCCCTTGATGCGACGGTCGGAGCCGCCGGTGCCGTCTCCCTTTGGGTCGCCTCCCTGGATCATGAAGCCGCTTATCACGCGGTGGAAGGTCAGCCCGTCGTAGAAGCCCGAGCCCGCGAGCTCCGCGAAGTTGCTGACGGTGATGGGCGCCGCGCCCGCGTTGAGCTCGAGCGAGATGCTCCCGAAGCCCTCGACCTCGATGGTCGCGTGGTGGGTTCCGCTCCCGTAGCCGTTGTCCAGCGGCTTCGCGAGCACGCCCGACGTCCCGCTTCCGGCCGCGTCGCCGCCAGCCGAGCCCGAGCTGCCTCCGTCGTCACCCGTGCTCCCTCCCGCGTCCTTCCCGCAGGCGGAGAGTGCGACCGCCCCGCACGTTCCCAGGGCAAGCGAGAGGAACGCCCGGCGTCCGATCGCCCGCGGCCTCGTGGTCCGTTCCTTGGTCTTGTCCAGGTATGGCATGCTTCTCTCCCTTGGCTCGGCTCATGGCGACCATGGTAGCGCGAGCGGCGGGGGAGCGCCAAAGGGACGGGCCCGCACGGATCTCTCCGCACGGGCCCGCGAGGCGCGTCTCGTCCCTGCCGCGACGTCGAGACGGCGCGGCGCCAGCCTGCCTACTCGAGCTCGAAGGCCCCGGTGTAGAGCTGGTAGTAGGTGCCCTTCTGGGCGATCAGCTCGTCGTGGGTGCCGCGCTCGATGATGTGGCCGTGGTCCAGGACGATGATCACGTCCGAGTTGCGCACGGTCGAGAGTCGGTGGGCGATGACGAAGGTGGTGCGGCCGTACATCAGGGCGTCCATGCCCTTCTGGACGATCTGCTCGGTGCGCGTGTCGATGGAGGAGGTGGCCTCGTCCAGGATCATGACGGGCGGGTCGGCCACGGCGGCTCGGGCGATGGAGAGGAGCTGCCGCTGCCCCTGCGAGAGCGAGGCGGCGTTGTCGGTGAGCATGGTGTCGTAGCCCTGGGGCAGGCGCTCGATGAAGCTGTGCGCGCCCGCGAGCTTGGCGGCGCCGATGCACTCCTCGTCGGTGGCGTCGAGCCTGCCGTAGCGGATGTTGTCCATGACGGTGCCGGTGAAGAGGTTCACGTCCTGCAGGACGATGCCCAGGGAGCGGCGCAGGTCGCCCTTGCGGATCTTGTTGATGTTGATGCCGTCGTAGCGGATCTTGCCGTCGGCGATGTCGTAGAAGCGGTTGATCAGGTTGGTGATCGTGGTCTTGCCCGCGCCCGTGGCGCCGACGAAGGCGACCTTCTGGCCGGGCTTGGCGAAGAGGGTCACGTCGTGCAGGACGGTGTGGTCGGGCGTGTAGCCGAAGTCGACGTGGGAGAGGCGCACGTCGCCCGCCAGGGGCACGTACTCCACGCTGCCGTCCCCGTGGGGGTGCTTCCAGGCCCAGGTCTCGCTGCGCCGGTCGCACTCGACGAGCTCTCCGGAGGCGTCACGCTCGGTGTTGACCAGGGTCACGTAGCCCTCGTCCACCTCGGCCTCGCGGTCGAGCAGGCCGAAGATGCGCTCCGCGCCGGCAAGTCCCATGACCACGAAGTTGATCTGCTGCGACACCTGGCCGATGGAGCCGGCGAAGCGCTTGGTCAGGTTGAGGAAGGGCACCACGATGTCGATGGTGAGCGCCAGTCCCGAGATAGAGGGGTTGGGCACGTTGAGCGCCAGGAATACGCCGCCCATGAGGGCGACCGCGACGTAGGCGAGGTTGCCGAGGTTCATGAGGATGGGCATCATCGTGTTGCCGTAGATGTTGGCGCTCTTGGAAGCCTCGAAGAGCTCGTCGTTGACGACGTCGAAGTCCCGTACCATCTGGCGCTCGTGGGTGAAGACCTTGACGACCTTCTCGCCCGTCATCGCCTCCTCGGCAAAGCCCTCCGCCTTGGCGAGGGAGCGCTGCTGGGCCAGGAAGAAGTGGGCGCTCCTGCCGCCCAGCACCTTCACGGACTGCGCCATGACGGCGACCATGACCAGCACGACCACGGTCATGGGCAGGGAGTACCACAGCATGATGGCGAGCACCGACGCCATGGCCATGAGGGTCGAGAGGATGTTGGGCAGCGCCTGGCTGATGAGCTGCCTGAGCACGTCGACGTCGTTGGTGTAGTGGCTCATGATGTCGCCGTGCTGCGTGCTGTCGAAGTAGCGGATGGGCAGGTCCTCCATGTGGTCGAACATGGTGTTGCGGACCTTCATGAGGGTGCCCTGGGTCACGACGGCGGCGAGCTGCGCCTGCGCGGTGACGAAGGCGAGCCCGGTGAGGTAGAGCACGACGAGCGACGCCACGATCTGCAGGATCGGGCCGGACGCGCCCGCCCAGTCGCCGCTCTGCCAGTGCTCGGTCACGACCTGCAGCGCCTGCTGCAGGAAGATGGAGGGGAGGGACGCGATGACCGCTGCCGCGACGATGCACACGACCATGGCGACGGTCTGCACGGGATAGAAGCCAAAGACGAGCCTCAGCGTGCGTCCCAGCACCTTCATGGGGTTGGCGGGACCGTGCCCGCAGCCGCCCTCGGGCTGCGTGGCCTCGTCCGCCTTGGACGTTGCTTCTCCGGCCGCGCCTGCCTTTGCCTGTAGGTCCTTGGTGTCCTTGCTACTCATGGGACTTCGCCCCCCTTCCCTCAGCCGAGCCGTCCGAGGCGAGGGCGCCCATCTTCTGGTCGTGCGACTGCTTGTTCTGGCTGGTGTAGGTCTCGCGGTAGATGGCGTTGGTGCGCAGCAGCTCCTCGTGGGTGCCAACAGCCGAGATGCGGCCCCTGTCCAGGACCACGATGCGGTCGGCGTCTTCCACGGAGGAGGTTCGCTGGGCGACGATGATCTTGGTGGTGGAGGGGATGAAGCTCTTGAACCCGGCGCGGATGAGCTTGTCGGTCTTGGTGTCGACGGCGCTGGTGGAGTCGTCCAGGATCAGGATCTTGGGCCTCTTGAGCAGTGCGCGGGCGATGCAGAGGCGCTGCTTCTGGCCGCCCGAGACGTTGGTGCCGCCCTGCTCGATGTAGGTGTCGTACTTGTCGGGCATGAGCTGGATGAACTCGTCCGCCTGCGCGAGCCTGCACGCCTCGACGAGCTCCTCGTCGGTGGCGTCGGCGTTGCCCCAGCGCAGATTGTCCTTGATGGTGCCCGAGAAGAGCACGTTGCGCTGCAGCACCACGGCGACCTGGTCGCGCAGGGTGTCAAGGTCGTACTCGCGCACGTCGTGGCCACCCACGCGCACGCTGCCGTTGGTGACGTCGTAGAGGCGGCTGATGAGCTGGATCAGCGTGGACTTGGACGAGCCCGTGCCGCCGATGACGCCGATCACCTCCCCGCTCTTGATGTGGAGGTCGATGTCGGAGAGGGCCATGCGCTCGGCCTTCCGGGAGTACTCGAAGTCCACGTGGTCGAAGTCGACGGAGCCGTCGGGCACCTCGGTGAGGCCGCCCTCGGGGCTGGTGAGGTCGCTCTTCTCGAGCAGGACCTCACAGATGCGCCGCGCGCTCTCCTCGGACATGGTGATCATCACGAAGACCATCGAGAACATCATGAGGCTCATGAGCATCGAGAAGCCGTAGGTGATGAGGGCCGAGAGCTGCCCCACGTTCATGAGGGCACCCTGGCTCTGGATGATGGCGCGCGAGCCGAAGAAGATGACCACGGTGTAGATGACGTCGATGGCCAGGGTCATGATGGGGGCGTTGAAGGCCAGCAGGCGTTCGACGTGCACGAAGTCGTGGTAGAGGTTGCCGGAGGCCTGCTTGAACTTCTGCTTCTCGAACTCCTCGCGGACGAAGGACTTGACCACGCGGATGCCCGAGACGTTCTCCTCGACGGAGT
This sequence comes from uncultured Olsenella sp., assembly GCF_959602185.1. Taxonomy (NCBI): domain Bacteria; kingdom Bacillati; phylum Actinomycetota; class Coriobacteriia; order Coriobacteriales; family Atopobiaceae; genus Olsenella; species uncultured Olsenella sp. The sequence goes on along the minus strand of NZ_CAUGRZ010000002.1, from coordinate 1,433 downwards.
CGTTGAGGCGGTCGTACTCACGGAAGATGCGCCTGAACATGGGCATGACCTTGGCTGCAATCCCAAAGAGGAAGAAGCCGAGGACGATGGCCACGACGACGTAGATGACGGCCATGCTGCCGCCCGTGACGAAGGCCATCACGATGGCGAAGGTCAGCATCAGCGGGCTGCGGATAGCCGTGCGGATGAGCATCATGTAGGCCTGCTGCACGTTGGTCGTGTCGGTGGTGAGGCGCGTCACGAGCGAGCTCGTGGAGAAGCGGTCGATGTTCGAGAACGCGAAGTCCTGGATGCTCTGGAACATGTCGTGGCGGAGGTTGCGCGCGAAGCCGGTCGCCGCGACGGAGCAGGTGTAGCCCGCACCCGCGCCGAAGGCGAGGGACGCCAGGGCGAGCCCCACCAGGATGAGCGCGTAGCGGACGATGACGTCCATGCCCGCGCCGAGGTTGAGCTGGTCGATGAGCTGGGCGGTCATGAAGGGGATGATGCACTCGATGACCACCTCGCCCACGACGAGTATGGGCGTCCACACAGAGGTGGACTTGAACTCCCTGACGCTGCCGCCCAGGGTAGAGAGGATCTGGCCGTAGCTCAGGCCCGGCATCGCCTTCTCCTCGTTACTCATTTCCTGCCTCCCTCTCCTTCTGCTCGATGAGCTTCCAGTGCTCCATGAGCCGGTCGAGGTCGTCCGCGAGCTCGAGGCGCCGCGCCTGGTCGAGCGGCTCGAAGGCCTCGCGCTCGAAGTCGATCTTCTTGCGCGCGACCTCGCAGGCGAGCTCGCGGCCCGCCTCGGTGAGGGCTATGTCGAGCTGGCGCTTGTCCTGCTCCGAGCGGGTGCGGACGACCAGTCCCTCTCCCTCGAGCTTCGCGAGCACCTCCGAGAGGGCGGCGGAGCTTATGCCCACGCTCTCCTGCAGCTCGCGCTGGGTGAGCTGGCCCCCGCAGTGCAGCAGGCGCACGAGGACGAACTGCTTGCCGCCCCGCCCTCCCGCGTGCACGTGCAGGAAGTGGCCGAAGTAGCCGAGGCGGCGCAGGATGCGTCGCTCGACGGACTTCGATGCCTCCTCCAGCTCCCTGTTCATCTCGTCTTCCGTGGTCACCAGATTCCTTCCTCGCGTTGTTTGACCTGAGGGATGGTAGGTACCTAGCAAATCGATGTCAAGGTACCTAGGAATCATTTGAGAGGTACCTTGCAATCTTCACATTGCAGCCTCGGCGCCACGGCGTCGTCTTCGTGGCGCCGGCGTCGTGGCACCCGTCCGCTCCCGCCATTGACCTCCCCCTGCGTTCTCTATGCCATTCTCTGAAATCGATCATGTAAAACCCCAGTTGGGAGAGATCCAGGTTCAGGAATTTGCATAGAGAAGGAGCCGAGGTTCAGGAAGTGGCATAGAGAAGGAGCCGAGGTTCAGGAAGTGGCATAGAGAAGGAGC